>CAZHKI010000069.1:0-11141 GCA_964533365.1 uncultured Maribellus sp.
CCGCGGGCTTCAGTGCGTTATCTTTTTTCGGAACAGGTATCGGGGAAAGTTTCATATTCGCGGATGAAACAATACCTTCACCAATTACAAAACACTACATTGGGAATACCAACCGAACTTTGGGTTTCGTCAACCGACAAAATCAAACCCGGCACATCCGACCTGTTCTCGTCCGGAATTTTCTGGATTCCGAAAAGCGGTTACCAGTTTTCAGTAGAAACTTTTTATACCTTTTTAAATGATGTTATCCAGTACAAAGACGGAACACTGGCGCTGAAAGAACGCGGCGAAAGCTGGGAGGAACATGTGGCAACCGGCGCCGGAGAATCGTACGGGCTGGAACTGATGGCCGAAAAAACCACAGGCACTTTTACCGGCTGGGTAGCCTACACCTTATCGAAAAGTACACGCAAGTTTGCAGAGATAAATTTTGGCAAAACATTTCCCTATTCCTACGACCGTCGCCACCAGATAAACATCAACATCAACTGGTTCCTCCGGGAAATATATAACACTTGCCGAACAGGAATACCAGGCTATCCCGCTGCCGCTGATGGAAGGTTCGCGTTACCGGGCCGACTGGTTTGCAAGCCGCAGCCTGATCAACGCGGTAAACAATTACCAGATGCCCGATTTTCATCACCTGAACCTTTCGTACCGCATTGAAAGACAGAGTGCAGATAAAACCATTGTCTGGAATTTTTCGGTTTACAACGTTTACAACCGTTTAAATCCGTGGTATTATTACAAAAAAGGCGACCAGATGAAACAGATAACCCTGTTCCCCGTCATCCCTTCGGTTTCATTTACCTACAAATGGTAAAATTAAAGGACTGGTTTTTAAAACGAAAATATCTATCACTACATTTCGCCTGATATCAGGTAGCCTGTATAGGCCAGAAAAGAAACCAACAACAAAGCTGCTTCCCAGCGATCAAGCTTTTTCTTTCCGCCGGTAAACATAGCCACGAAAACAAATAACGTTCCGCCGGCAAGTAAACAGAGGTCGGTATTGAATTTCAGGTTATAGACGACAGGCTGTGCAAAAGAGCTCATTGGCAGGATCAGCAACAGGTTAAAAATATTCGATCCGACGATATTGCCCACTGCAATGTCGTTATTCTTTTTAACCGCCGCAACTACTGAAGTGGCCAGTTCGGGCAGCGAAGTGCCTGCGGCCACAATGGTCAGGGCAATCATTTTTTCGCTTACGCCCATCATTTGTGCCATTTTAACCGCATTGGTCACTACCAGTTGACCGCCGGCAACCAATCCGGCCAGGCCAACTACGATCAAAATCCATATTTTAAGTTGAGAATAGCTGATAACGGAATGATCCTCTGTTTGGGGATCGCTTTTTAGCTGGCTATATACGTAATACAGAAATCCTCCAAAAAGAACAAGCAACAGGAGACCATCCAAACGCGACAAAATGTTTGTCCCGGGAAAAATGATTTCATTGGTCAGCACATACAGAATAACAACAATTCCCAGCGAAATGGGAATTTCTTTCCATACGGTTGACGACTGGACGGCAATTGGCGTAATAATCCCTGAAATTCCAAGAATAACAAAAAGGTTAAAATTGTTACTGCCAATGACATTTCCAAAAACAATTTCGTGATGGCCCTGAAGGGATGCATAAACGTTTACAACCAATTCGGGGGCCGAGGTTCCAAATGCCACAACCGTCAGCCCGATGGCCAGGTCGGAAACATTATATTTCCGGGCAAGCGCCGATGAACCGTTCACCATCCAGTCGGCGCCTTTCACCAGTAATACAAGGCCTAAAATGAGAAATAAAATTTGTATTAACATGCTGTTCTGTTTTAAAACGGTTAGGAATGGCAAAATTAAAAAACTTATTAAGGTTTACGTTCTGTCTGATTTTTTAGCTCTTGATTGTTTTTCAAAGTTAACATGAATTCTTTTTCGAATGAAATAAATTTCACCTGAAAACAAAGGTTATCAGGTACTCAGTTTTATTAAAGGATCAAAAAAGGGAACCATTTCGGATTCCCTTTAGCACTATTTATTTATAATTTTATTAAACCTGATTACAACGAATCCCCAAAATCGGCTTTGAATTTGGCGACCAGTTTTTCGGGCCAGTTGCCAATGGCTTCCAGCCTTCCCATAAAGAAACGGAGTACCGGGGGCTCTTCCACCCATTGTAAACCGCCCACCAAATCGCGATTATCATAAAGCCATTTTACGCGATCGACAACAAACATGGTTTGCGATAGGGTAAAAACCCTGCGGGGAAAAGCCAGCCGGAGCAATTCCACATCGGCCAGCAGATCGTCGCCGTTTTCGTCGCGAACACTTGAGATGGTTCCTCTTTCCATTCCCCGTATCCCTGAAATAATAAACAAAGCTGAAGCCAAAGCGCCTGCCGGATACTGAGTTTGCGGAATATGGGGCAAAAATCCCCGGGCATCAACATGGCAGCCCAACGCTCCCGGAGGAGTAATCACCGGTACACCGGCAGCATCAAGTTGGTTCACAGCATACGAAATAAACGATGGCGACTGGTTGATAACGGTTTCGTCGCAGGTTTCGTAAAGCCCGACAGCCATGGCTTCAATTTCGCGAACCGACATTCCTCCGTAGGTTAAAAATCCTTCATAAAGTACCAGTAAATCGCGCATTTTCATATATATATCCTTGTTGTTGGTGACAATTCCGCCACCACGTGTCGAACTCACTTTCCGGCTTGAGAAATAAACCAGATCGGCATATCCACACATCTCATGCAGAATATCTTTGATTTCGGCATTTTTGAATTCCTCTTCGCGCTGTTTGATGAAAAAGGCATTCTCGCCAATTAAACTGGCATCGAGTACCATCATCGTCCCGTTTTGTTCGCAAATCTTTTTCACATCGCGCATGTTCTGCATAGAAAAAGGCTGTCCGCCAATCAGGTTGGTCGATGCTTCCATACGGACAAACGCAACATGTTCTTTCCCGTATTCTTCAAAAACTGCATTTAATTTATTCAAATCGATGTTCCCTTTGAACGGATTATCGCTTTTGATTTGTAACGCATCATCACCGAAAATTTCAAGTACTTTTCCACCGTTCAGTTCCATGTGGGCTTTTGTGGTGGTAAAATGGTAATTCATCGGGATTACATCGCCTTTTTTAATAAAAGCCTGCGAAACAATATTCTCGGCAGCACGCCCCTGGTGAACCGGCAATACATAATGTTTCCCGAAAACTTCGCGAATGGCTGTTTCCATACGGTAAAAGCTTTGTGACCCGGCATAGGCATCGTCGGCCTGAAGCATCGACGAAACCTGGTTGTCGCTCATGGCATTGGTCCCCGAGTCGGTCAGCATGTCGAGAAAAACGTCTTTCGTACTCAACAGGAACGTATTAAACCCGGCTTCTTCCATTGCTTTTTTCCGCTCTTCCACCGGTTTCAAAAATAATTTCTGAACCATCCGTACTTTGTGCAGTTCCACCGGAATCGATTCCCCACTGTAAAATTTAATGGTATTGTTTTGATTTGTCATTTTTTGCTGGTTTTTTATTTCGATTTAAAAATTTTCTAAAAATAAAACCTTCAATTTGAAAAACAACATTTTTTTATCACCTTGTCTTGTGATTTAATAAATTTATAATTAATCAAAATAAAAATTGAGCCGGATGCTTCACTGCACCGGAATTTGATATAAAACAAGGTTTAAAATGAATTCAATACCGTCTAATTAACGCTGTCAAGTTTTTTAGACATTGACAGGTTAGGCGGCGAAAACTAATCAGTGTGCGCAGCTCATTACAACGTCAAATTAATTGTAAAAGTTCCTTATTTAAAAACGGCATTGAATATAGATTGGCCACAATCAAATAAAAAAACATTAAACGCAGAGAGTTATTGGCCATCAAAAACAAGCAATAAAATCTTTTCGAGCCACCGTGCATCGGTTTCACTGAAAGAAGTTTTTTCTTTGCTGTCGATATCCAGAACGCCAATGATTTCGCCAATTTGATTTTTGAAAGGTACCACAATTTCAGAATTCGAACGCGAATCGCAGGCAATATGTCCCGGGAAAGCATGAACATCTTCCACAATTACAGTTTCCTTTTTATTGAATGCGGCCCAACAAACGCCTTTGTTCTTTTCCAAAACCTGGCAGGCCACCGGCCCCTGGTACATGTTCACCGTCATTTCGCCGTTATCAACAAGATAAAAACCGGTCCAGAAAAAATAGTCCATTTTATGATGCAGCACCGCAATGATGGTTGCCATCCGTGCCTGTGAGTTCCTGCTCTTTTTGACCAGTTCACTCAATTGCTGATAAATCCGGGAATACCTGCCCTCTTTTTTATTTTCTTCCATAACTCATGCACCGTGAATATCGATATGCGAAAAAACAAAAAAAGCTTCAATTTACCTGAGAAACAGAGAAAATAACAAAATATTCGATTCCGGTTGAGAAGCAACAGTATTACCCGCTCATTTCATCTCACGGTTTTCTCTTTGACATTTAACCCGAAATAAAACCGGGTGCTGATTGTTTACCACATCAAATTCGTTTTTAGCAATCATTTTCCTTATTTTTGCCCCTCAAAAAAAACAGAAGATGGCACAAAAACCTTCCATCCCAAAAGGGACCCGCGACTTTTCACCAGCCGAAATGGTGAAAAGGAACTATATTTTCGATACCATCAAACAGGTATTCCGGTTGTACGGATTTCAGCCCATTGAAACGCCGGCCATGGAAAATCTGTCCACACTGATGGGGAAATACGGCGAGGAAGGCGACAAACTGCTGTTCAAAATTCTGAATTCGGGCGATTTTCTTACGAGTGCCAGCGACGAACTGCTAAACCGGAAAGATTCCAGTAAACTCACTTCCCAGATTTCGGAAAAAGGATTGCGCTACGACCTGACCGTGCCCTTTGCGCGGTTTGTAGTGCAGTACCAAAACGACATCGTTTTCCCGTTCAAACGCTACCAAATCCAGCCGGTGTGGCGCGCCGACCGACCGCAGAAAGGGCGCTACCGCGAGTTTTACCAGTGCGATGTGGATGTGATTGGCAGCAACAGCCTGCTCAACGAAATGGAACTGGTGCAAATTATCGACGATGTTTTTGATCGGCTGAAAATTAATACCACCGTAAAAATCAACAACCGAAAAATATTGGCCGGGATTGCCGAAATTATTGGCGAAAACGCCCGCCTGACCGACATTACCGTGGCCATCGACAAACTCGAAAAAATCGGCCTTGAAAAAGTAAATGCCGAACTGGCAGAAAAAGGAGTCTCCCCCGAAGCCATTTCAAAACTGCAACCCATTCTGGCCCTTGAAGGTACAACAACCGAAAAAGTCAGCCAGCTGGAAAATATTCTTGCGGCTTCGGAAATCGGGATGAAAGGTGTTGCCGAAATGAAAACCCTTTTCGGGTACATCGCCGCTTTGGAACTGAAAACCGAAGTGGAACTCGACCTGACACTGGCCCGCGGACTGAACTACTACACCGGCGCCATTTTCGAGGTGAAAGCAAATGATGCCGAAATGGGAAGCATTTGCGGCGGCGGCCGTTACGACGACCTGACCGGAATTTTTGGCCTGCCCAATGTTTCGGGAGTGGGCGTTTCGTTTGGCGCAGAGCGCATTTACGACGTGCTCACCCAGCTCGATCTTTTTCCGCATCATTCGCAGGAAACCACCAAGGTAATGTTTGTCAATTTTGGAGAAAAAGAAGAAGCCTACTGCCTGCCGGTTCTGGCCCAACTCCGCAAAAACGAAATCAACGCCGAAATCTTCCCCGAAAGCGCCAAAATGAAAAAACAGATGAACTACGCCAATAAAAAGCAAATCCCGTTTGTTGTGCTGGCCGGAGAATCGGAAATGGAGGAAAATAAATTCAACCTGAAAAATATGGAAAGCGGCGAACAACAACTGGTTTCTGCCCAGGAACTGATAAAAATCCTTTCAAAAGCCTGAATCCTTTCCGAAATTGCCCCAAAAAACAGGGCAATGATTGATAAATACCGATTTGTTCAAATTGCCGGTGGCGATATCCGGTTTCCGTGAATTGGTCTCAATTTTTGAGATTCATTTTTTTGTAACTTCTGCGGAGTAAAAAATTCCAGCAGGATAAACTTTTTTAAACCAATTCACATATGACAAACCGTATTCATCAAATAACACCCGGAAACCTCACCTTCGAAATCATTCAGGACATCCTCGAAAACGATGTAAAACTTCAGCTTTCCGAAGATTCGAAACAACTTATTCTGAAAAGCAAACAGTTCCTCGACCGGAAACTGGCCGAATCGGAAAAACCGCTTTACGGAATTAACACCGGGTTTGGCGCATTGTGCAACATCGAAATATCGAAGGACGAACTGAGCAAACTACAGGAAAACCTGGTAATCTCCCACGCCTGCAATGTGGGCCCCGAAATCCCGGGCGACGTGATAAAAATGATGCTTTTGCTGAAAGCACATGCGCTGGCAAAAGGGAATTCGGCGGTGCAGCTCATTACCGTCCAGCGAATTCTTGACTTGTTTAACCACAACATTTTGCCGGTAGTTTGCGAACAGGGCTCGCTGGGCGCCAGCGGCGATCTGGCCCCGCTGGCCATGCTTTTCCTCCCGTTGCTCGGGCTGGGCGAAGTCAATTTCGAAGGGAAAAAACAGCAGTCAAAAGCTGTTCTCGATAAATTTGGCTGGCAGCCGGTAAAACTTGAAGCCAAAGAAGGATTGGCGCTGCTGAACGGCACACAGTTTATGGCCGCCCACGGCGTTTACACCCTGCTGAAAACATTCCGCATTGTCGACCAGGCCGACATCATCGGGGCGCTTTCGCTCGACGCTTTTAACGGATTACTGGAGCCGTTTATGGAAAACATCCAGCGGATTCGCCCGCATAAAGGGCAGATAACCACTGCTGCGAATTTCCGAAATATCCTTGCCGACAGCGAGATGCAGGCCAGTAAAAAGGCGCACATCCAAGATCCCTATTCGTTTCGGTGCATCCCACAGGTACACGGCGCAGTGAAAGATGCCGTAAATTATGTGGCCGGTGTTTTCGAAACCGAAATCAACTCGGTAACCGACAATCCGACCGTTTTCCCCGACGAAGATCAAATTGTTTCCGGAGGAAACTTTCACGGCGAGCCGCTGGCCTTGTCGCTCGATTTCCTGGCCATGGCGCTGAGCGAACTGGGGAGCATCTCGGAGCGGCGAACTTACCGGCTCATTTCCGGCGAACGGGGACTGCCAGAATTTCTCGTGGCAAAACCCGGATTGAATTCCGGTTTTATGATCCCGCAATATGCAGCGGCTTCCATTGTCAGCCAAAACAAACAACTCTGTACCCCGGCTTCAGTGGATTCAATTCCCTCCTCCAACGAGCAGGAAGATCATGTGAGCATGGGTGCCAACGCTGCCACCAAAGCGCTGAAAGTGGTGCTGAATACCGAGAAAATCCTGGCCATCGAATTGTACAACGCCGCCCAGGCCATGGATTTCAGAAAACCGGTACAAACTTCGCCGTTCCTCGAAAAATTTAAAAATGAATATCGCGAACAAGTAGCTTTCGTCAACCACGATGTTTTGATGTACAAAGGCATCAATCAAACCATTGACATTCTGAACCAAACGACATTTAAAAGACTAATTTTCTGATTATTACATTAACTACAGGGAATAAAAAAAGCTGGAAAAACTCCAGCTTTTTATGTCGATTTTCAAAACTTTGGCAGAATGATAAAATCCTCCGAACGAACAGCTTATTAAATGGATTCAGTTTCCACAACTTTCGACAGAATGTCGGTGTACGGTAACAACAGGTACTTTTTCCCTCCAAAATCGATTTCTGTTCCTGCGAATCTTTTGTAAAGGACCTCGTCGCCCGGTGCGACTTCAGCATTTTCGATGTTGCTGATGGCAACCACTTTGGCAACTTCCTGTTTTTCTTTGGCAGAATCAGGAATGATGATCCCCGAAACTGTTTTCTGTTCCGAATTATCTTCCGACAACTCCAGCAAAACATTCTGATTAATTGGCTGTAATTCTTTCATATTTACCATTCATTTAAAGTTTATAAAATATAAGTGAATCAAACCGAAACAAAAAAATTTTAGTTCCCGGCTTTTTTTACTCTCTTTCAGTTCATCTTTTTATTGTGCTGTCAGTAAATATTTGTCGATGTTGTCTTTAAACATCTGTTTGGTTTCGTCTTTCGAACGGGCAATCCCCGACATCATCACGGGTTTCCCGGTTTTTGGAATATACAAAAAAGCAGGAATTCCACTGATTCCAAAAACTGCTGCCAGTTCCTGTTCGACCTGGGTATCGATTTTATAAACAGTAATTTTGCCGGCGTATTCGTTCGAAATTTCTTCGAGAATGGGAGAAGCAATTTTGCACGGGCCACACCAGTCGGCGTAAAAATCAATCAGCGCCGGTTTGTCTCCTTTATATTTCCACTCCTGAGGCGAAGCCTGGTAATCCCATACTTCTTTCAGGAATTTGTCTTTGTTAAGTTTCACCGAACCTCCGTCGGTTGCCTGGGTTTGCACAGCAGTTTGGGTCACTGCGACCGAAGTTTGCTGGTTTTCGTTGCCATTATTTTTTGCCTGGCTTTTCTCGCAGCTTTGCAACGTAACTACTGCAATGGCCAGCATAAATACTAATTTTCTCATTCTTATTTCAATTATTAATTAATTCCCAACAATGTGTTTATTCTCACTCGGTCGAATCCGACAATCATTTGTCCGTTAATATCAGTCTGCGGAACACCTTGCTGCCCGCTTTTACGTACCATTTCTTCGGCTGCCTTCTGATCGGCTGCAACATTAATCTCTCGATATCTCACGCCATGTACGTCAAGATGCCTTTTTAATGTGGTACACCACGAACAGGTTGGAGTAGTATAAACCGTCACACTTTTAAGTGGTTTATCTGCTGTGCCCGACTTCGGAACAAAAGCAACTTTTTCAAAAATAGCACTAAATTGTTCTGGCTGGTGACAACCTTTTACAATATTTTTCAATTCTCCCTTTTCAAAATTCAGCAACGAAGGCACACTGGTTATTTGAAATTCGGGATGAATATCACGAACCTCATTTACATCAGCAACACAGAGATCAGCAGCGGTAACATTCAAACCGGCTTTCTCGAAATTCCCGAATGCACAATCGCTTTGTTCAGAGCCTTTTTTGAATAACAACAACCAAACGTTTTCGTTTGTTTTAATTTCATTTCTCAGTTCCTGTAACGAGGCAATTCTTCTCATAACCTATCTTTTTCAAATTTCCTACTGATCTTATTTTTCAACGACTTATCCAATCGTTTATTTCATCATTGAAATTGACCGTCAAATTCAGTCATCAAATATATACAAATATCTATATATATAAAATTACAAATAACAATTGTCATGCCGTTTTATTTTTTAATAAAATTGTCAGAAAATGTCAGAAAAATTTCTAGCTCAACGCAACCGTTTTTGGATTCTGTCAGTCTATCAGTAAATTTTAAAACTTGAAACGATGAAGAAAATTGGAATTTTATTATTGACGTTGATGACGTTCGTATTTACCGGATGTCTGGATGACGACGGATATTCACTTTCCGATATGTGGGTGGGATTCGGGATTTTAAAAGAAACCGGAGGCGATACGTCAAGATATCAAATCATAATGGACAACAATGATGTACTGGTTCCGGTCGCATCAAATTACAATCATTACTACGATTCAGACCATTCACATTTTAAAGATGGCGACAGGGTGCTGATGAATTACACAGTTTTAGGTGATAACAAAGGTGACAACCAGGATCCGACGGAATATTACATTAAAATTAATTCGATCCGAAAAATTTTAATGAAAGGAATCCTCGACATTACGGAAGCAAACCAGGACAGCATCGGGAACGACCCCATCATTGTGAAGGATATATGGATGTCGGACAGTTTGCTGAATGTAAAAATCAAATACTGGGGACATAACGAAATACATTTTATCAACTTGGTGAAACAACCGGGAGAACTCACGGCCAACGACCAGCCTATCGAACTGGAATTAAGGCATAACAGCAACAATGATGCAGAAAGCATCCCTTACTCTGGCTATGTTTCGTTCAAATTAAATGCGCTTGAAATTCCAGGTCTCGATTCTGTCCAATTCAAAGTTACATATACAGATTATGATGGGGACGAATCGGAATATAATGGAGTTTACCGATACGGAGAAAACAATTAACTGGTATTACCCATTTCAATGTTCTGAAAGGTATCCTGCGGGGTACCTTTTTTTGTTCAAACCATCCGGAGTCCAATCCATATGGTACTCCGGATTTCTTTTCCTGAACCGGGTAATAAATTTTTTGTTTATTTTGAAAGAAAATATCCACAACTAAACAATTCGAAATGAAAAAAGTAATACTGCTCGCTCTTGTTGTTTTAATAGGAAGCTGCAAAAAAAGTGACAATCAAAAAGCTGTAAAAAATTATTTACCTGATACTCCGGTTTTAAATTCTGACATTATGACACCCGAAGTACTCTGGTCGTTTGGCAGAATTGGGGGGATGCAGGTTTCTCCCGACGGGAAAACCGTTATATATACTGTGACCTGGTACAACACGGAAGAAAACAAATCATATCGCGATATTTACACCATTCCGGCAGAAGGCGGCGAGCCCAAAAACCTGACCAACTCGCCTGTCAATGAAATGAATGCCGTATGGCGCCCCGATGGAAAGAAAATCGGGTACCTTTCAGCGGCTTCGGGAAGCGTTCAGATGTGGGAAATGAACCCCGATGGTTCGGGAAACAAATGCATCTCGGAATTTGAAGAGGGTGTATCGGGTTTTGGATACTCCCCCGACCAGTCAAAAATATATTATTTTAAAACTGTAAAACTCGACGACGACATACACGACCTTTTCCCTGATTTGCCCAAAGCCAATGCACGCCTTGAAAACGACATCATGTACCGGCACTGGGACAGTTGGCACGATTACACGTACAACCACCTGTTTATTGCGCCCTATTCAAACGGGAAAGTTTCAACCGGAAACGATATCATGCCGGGAGAAAAGTTTGATTCACCCACAAAACCGTTTGGCGGGACAGAGCAGATTGCCTGGAGTCGCGATGGAAAAATTTTGGCATAC
>CAZHKI010000069.1:11151-11867 GCA_964533365.1 uncultured Maribellus sp.
AAAACCGGGAAAGAGTACGCCCTTTCCACCAATTCCGATATCTATCTCTACAACACCGAAACTGGAAATACCGTTAATTTCACTTCGGGGATGGTTGGTTACGATCAAAACCCGGTATTTTCACCCGACGGGAAATATCTTGCCTGGGAAAGTATGGCACGCGACGGTTACGAGGCCGACAAAATCAGGCTTTTTGTTGCTAACCTGGAAACCGGCGAAAAAAAGGATTATTCTGAGCATTTCGACCAGAACTCGGCCAGCCTGGTTTGGAGCGCCGACAGCAAATCCATCTATTTTCTGAGCAATGCGCAAGGAACCGACGAAATCCACCGGCTCGGCCTCGCTGATGGCTCCATCGTCCGGTTAACCAACGGGATGCACGATTACCAATCGGTTGCGCAGGCCGGCGACCAACTGGTGGCGCAAAAAGTGTCCATGTCGCAGCCGGCCGAATTGTACAGGGTTGATCCGCTGACCGGAAAAGACGAAGCTTTGACTGCCGTAAACAAAGGCATTCTCGACCAACTGACTTTTGGAAAAGTGGAAGAACGCTGGCTGCCAACCACCGATGGAAAACAAATGCACACGTGGATTATTTATCCGCCCCACTTCGATCCTTCAAAAAAATATCCTGCCCTTCTTTACAACGGTGGCGGCCCGCAAAGCACGGTAAGCCAGTTCTGGTCGTACCGCTGGAATTTCCAGATGATGGCTGC
>CAZHKI010000070.1:0-11743 GCA_964533365.1 uncultured Maribellus sp.
CCTGACTTTCGGTACCGGCATGGGCGCCGGGCTGATCCTGAACGGTAAACTCTACAGTGGCACCAACGATCTGGGGGGAGAAGTCGGGCATATACGCCTTGCTCCCGATGGCCCGGTGGGATTCGGGAAAGCGGGTTCGTTTGAAGGGTTTTGCAGCGGCGGGGGAATCGCCCAGTTGGCAAAAAAAGTGGTTGCCGATAAATGGCAGGCCGGAATTCCGGTGAAATTTTGTCCTTCCATGGAAATGATTGACGAACTCGACACCAAAACCGTGGCGCTGGCCGCTCAGTCCGGCGATGCGGTGGCGCTGGAAATTATCCGCATTTCGGCTGAATATCTTGGGCGCGGCCTGTCGGTTATCATCGACATCCTGAACCCTGAATGTATTGTTATTGGCAGTGTTTATGCCCGCAACGAAAACCTTTTCAAACCGTTTATGGGTGAAATAATCCGGCAGGAAGCCATTCCTTCGGCCGTTTCGGTTTGTAAAATTAAACCGGCTGAGTTGGGTGAAACGGTTGGCGATTTTGCTGCTTTGGGTGTAGCTGTTTACGGGAAAAATCAATCAATTTAAAAATGGAAAACAAAGAGTTATTGAATGCGCTTTTTTCCAGGTTTCCCGAATTGGCGGAGCTTGCAAAAAATATGACAGAAGCCGCAGAACTGATTATCAATTCTTATTCAGAAGGAGGTAAACTGTTAATTTGTGGTAACGGGGGAAGTTGTTCCGATTCCGATCATATAGTGGGCGAACTGATGAAAGGATTTGAGAAAAAACGCCCGCTTCCGGCCCAATTGGCTAATCAGTTGACTGAAACTGGCGGCGAACGAGGGAAATATCTTTCTGAAAAACTCCAGCAGGGATTGCCTGCCATTTCGCTCACCGCCCACAATGCTTTGATTACCGCGGTGGCCAATGACATTGGTGGCGATTTTATTTTCGCTCAACAGGTCGTTGGATACGGAAACCCGGGCGATGTACTGATTGGGCTTTCCACATCGGGGAATTCACAAAATGTTCTCGACGCCATCATCGTGGCCAAAGCAAAAGGAATGAAGATCGTCGGGATGACCGGCGAAACAGGCGGAAAAATGAAACGGCTGTGTGATGTGCTCATCGCGGTTCCGGCTACCCGCACCCTTTGTGTACAGGAACTTCAGCTTCCGGTTTATCATGCTCTTTGTCTGATGGTTGAAAACTATTTTTTTACCGATTGAACAATTCACATCAAACTAAACCAGTAATGAATAAAAAAATGAACGAAAAACAAGGAAATCCCATTTCCCGCAGGGAATTTGTAACCCATACGGCTGCCGGAACGGCTGGTATGGTAATTGCCCCGCTGACCGGACTTTTTGCAGGTAATGCTGAAAAAAGCAACTGGCCGGCTGATGCTTCAAAATTTCAATTTCACATGATTGGCCATGCCCACATCGATCCGGTATGGCTCTGGCCCTGGACCGAAGGCATTTCCATTGTTCACAGCACCTTTCAGTCGGCGCTCGATCGGATGAACGAAACCCCGGATTTTACCTTTGTAGCCAGTTCGGCACAGTTTTATCACTGGGTGGCACAAAACGATCCGGAAATGCTGGATGCAATAAAAAAACGGGTTGACGAAGGCCGCTGGAATATTGTCGGTGGCTGGTGGGTGGAACCCGATGTAAACATTCCCGGCGGCGAAGCCATGGTACGCCAGGGGTTATATGGGCAGCTTACTTTTCAGAAATTGCTTGGACATCGGGCGAAAGTTGGCTTTAATCCCGATTCGTTCGGTCATGCCGGTACCCTTCCCCAGATTTTAAAAAAGCAGGGATTGGAGAATTACGCTTTCATGCGCCCCGGGCCTCACGAAAAAACAAATCCCGCCAGTTTATTTTGGTGGGAAGGCCAGGATGGAACACGTGTGCTGACTTACCGGATTCCGATTAGTTACAATGAAACACAGGCGGTGAGAAACCGGTTGGAAAAGATTCTGGAACAATTTCCCGGTGAACCCATGAACGATTTTATGGCTTTTTACGGAGCCGGTGACCACGGTGGCGGAGCAACCAAAATCAATATTCAGTCTATTGAAGAACTGAAAACGGAAAAAGGGGCGCCTAAAGTTTTTTTCAGTACCATCGATGGTTATTTTGAAAAAATGCGGGAAGATAAAAGTTTGAATCTTCCGGTGGTGAAAGACGATTTACAGCACCACGCCGTAGGTTGTTATACTGCCGAAATGGAAATAAAGAAGGGAAACCGGCAGTCGGAGGCCGCCTTGATGCTTGCCGAAAAAATGGCAGCCATCGGTTCCGTGGCCTGGAAAGCACGCTATCCAAAAGAAGAATTGACTGCTGCGTGGCAGCGGGTTTTATTTCTTCAGTTTCACGACAGCCTGGCCGGAACTTCTGTCCCCGATCATTCCAATACGGCCCGTGAAGGTTATGGTTTTGCACTCGATACCGCTAAACAGGCGATTGCAATGGCCGTTCAAAAACTGGAATGGCAAATTGCAGCAGAAGATCCTGACTCTCAGTACATGGTTGTATTTAACCCACATGCCTGGGAATGGCGGGGGGTAATTGAATATGATTTCAACTGGGGAACCATGCACCGGTCGTCGCGGGTTGACGACGAAAAGGGAAACCCGATGGTTCACCAGTGGACCTTCGGAACGACTGAAACCGGGTCGAGGAAAACATTGCTGGTGGATGTGGTTGTCCCGGCAATGGGATATCGCCAAATCAGACTTAGGGACGGGGAATCGCCCGTTGTTGGAAATGCTGTAAAAGCAGAAGGAACTCTGCTCGAAAATGAATTTCTGCAGGTTCGTTTTTCTGAATCCGGCGCCATCAGTATGATTGATAGGGAAACCGGAAAAGCTGTTTTTACAGGGGAGAACGGATGCAGGGCGCTCATCATCGACGACCCGAGCGATACCTGGAGCCACGATATAAAAACGTTTGCTGACGAAATTGGCGCATTCGGCAACGCAACGATAACCGTTATCGAAACGGGGCCGCTGCGTGCAATAACCCGCGTGGTAAGCCGGTACGGAAATTCTACGCTAACCATCGACTGGATACTGGTTTCAGGTTCGCGGAACCTCGAAGCCAAAGTTACACTCGACTGGCAAGAACGACTGAAAATGCTGAAATTTTCGTTCCCGGTGGATGTGGATTCACCGGTGGCAACCTATGAAACGCCTTATGGATTTATTGTGCGCGAAACCAATGGGAACGAAGAACCTGGCCAGCGCTGGATTGATGTGACCGGAAAACGCGGTGCTGCTAATTACGGACTGACGGTTATCAACGACGCCAAATACGGTTACAGTGTCGCAGGAAACGACATGCGGATTTCGGTTGCACGAGCGGCTGTATATGCCCACCACAACCCGCGAAAACTGGAAATGCAGCCCGAACACATCTGGATGGATCAGGGGATTCATTCGTTCAGCATGTTGATGGCGCCGCATAACGAAAGCTGGAAAGAAAACGGAACAGTACGAATGGCCGAAGAACTCGTGGAACGGCCGGTTGTGATTTACCAGGGAATTCATGGTGGAACGCTGCCAAAATCAGGTTCCTTCCTTTCGGTTGATGCTCCCAATATTGTTGTGCCGGCAATTAAACTTGCCGAAAATAATGACGATTTGGTCGTCCGGTGTGTTGAAACTTCGGGTTTGGAAACCACTGCCACGCTCAATCTGGGATTTGCCGGTAAGAGTTGGAAAGGAACTTTCTTGCCAAATGAAATAAAAACCCTTCGGATTAACCAAACTTCAGGAAAGATCAGCGAAGTAGATCTTTTGGAAGAATAATACGGGATTTATGAAAAAAAGCTTGCCGACAACTTCAGCAAGCTTTTTTTTGCTGGTTTTAGTCCTTCCTAAAGAAAATTCTTGTCGAGATATTCCTGGAACTTTTCCTTGAACTGGTCGCTCACCGGGATGTAGGTTTTCCCGAAAACAATACGGCTTCGTTCAATGGTGTCGATTTTATCGAGGTTGACGATAAACGAACGGTGAACGCGCATAAATTTCGATTCGGGGAGTTTAGCCTCCAGTGCTTTCAGCGAGTTAAGCGAAAGAATAGGTTTGGATTCATTCATCAGAAAAACTTTTACGTAGTCCTTCAATCCTTCGATATATTGAATATCATTGAAATTAATGCGCCTGATTTTGTATTCCGATTTCAGAAAGAGAAATTCACTGTTGGCTTCTATTTCTTCGTGTTCGGATGCTTTTTCCATACGAATTAACTTTTCTGCTTTTTTGGCCGCTTTCAGAAATTCCTCGTAACTAAAAGGCTTGAGCAGGTAATCAACGGCTTCCAGTTTAAAACCTTCCAGCGCGTATTTTTCATAAGCTGTGGTAAATACAATTTTGGGGCGGCTTTCCAGGAGGCGGGTAAATTCGATTCCCGAAAGATCGGGCATGTGGATGTCGAGAAAAATCAAATCGACCGCATTTGCTGAGAGGAACTCCATGGCATCCAGTGGATTGTCGAACGAAGCAACCTGGTTGAGAAACGGAGTTTTTGCGATGTAGCTGGTTACCAGTTGCAAGGCAAGGGGTTCATCGTCGATGGCAATGGTACGAATCATATTATTCCCGTGTTAAATCGATTTCAAGCAGAACAGTAAATTCTTTTTCTGTTTTTGAAATTTTCAGGGTGTGTTTTTCAGGGAAAAGCAGGTTGAGCCGTTTTTTTACATTTTCGAGGCCAATGCCGGAATGGTTTTCCTCTTTGTTTTGAATGCCCTGCTGTCCCAGGCTGTTTGAACAGACAAAGAGAATTTTCTTTTCCTGGATGCCCATTTTAATGTTGATGAACGATTTTTCGCGGTAGCTGATTCCGTGTTTAAACGCGTTTTCAATAAAAGGGATAAAGAGGAGCGGCGGAATTTTCAGGTCGCTTTGGTTGGCAGGCAAATCAATGGTAAGTTCCACTTTCGGCGAAATCCGCAACCGCATCAGATCGATGTAGTGGTTCATGAAATGAATTTCGTGACTTAGTTGTGTTTCGCCTTGTTCCGATTCGTACAGCAGGTAGCGCATCAGCCGCGAAAGTTTCATTACCGCATCTTGTGCATCCGTGGTGTTGATGCCAATCAGAGAGTAAATGTTGTTCAGCGTGTTGAAAAAGAAATGCGGACTTACCTGGTTTTTTAAAAATGCCAGTTCCGAGTTGAGTTTCTCCTTTTCCAGCTCCTTTTGCTTTTTTTCGTTCATTTTCAATTTTTCCATCACACCTAATCCAATCGCAAAACCCGATAACAACATCGAAGTAAGAAAATGGTTAAAGAGACCGAATGCTTTCATCGGCGGGCGGAAATTTTCATCTTTCCCCCTGATATTTTTCAACGCTTCCCGGAATTGCTCGTCGCGAACCGGGTCAAAAAGAAAATGTTCTTCAATGAAATTAGCAATAAAATAAGTCGCAATAATTAATCCGAACAGTATCAGGACATAAGTTATTTGTCTTTTCTGAAGGAAAAACCGGGGCACCAGCCACAAATATCCGATATAAAAAATGACCCCTGCCGATAATGTGTGGAGGTAAAACTCATACATCCTGTGATTATTACCTCCGCCAAATGCTCTATTGAGGTAGAGTGGAATAATGATAACAATAATCCAGGCGATAGCATGCAGTGTCACCGTGATTTTTTTATCGGATGTGGAAAAAAAGTTGGTCATTTTTTATGTTTTTTCAAAGATAATTATTTCAAAACCTTTTAATCAACCTAAAACCGCTTTCGGGTTTTTCCGGGTTCGAAATTTTGAAATTTCTTTTTTAACAAAATCCAAGCGGAGTAAAAATCCAATTCCCAGGATAATCAGGTATGGAACCCAGTCGCCATGTTTTAAAAGTGCAACATGCAAAATGGCCAGGATAGCAGCAAAATAAGCCAGCCGGTGCAGTTTCTTCCATGCATTTCTCAGGTATTTCATTGATTGTCGGTTGGAAGTAATGGCTAAAACCATCATCACCAACGTTGCAATTAATCCTAAAATGTACCCAACTTCCATAAAAGTCTCCATCAATCCTCTGTCGATACAGAAAAACATAAAGTGAATGACAGCGTAGGCGAATGCGGTTATACCTGCTGCCTGTCTGACCCATAATGACGGTTTTTTCCCTGTTAGAATTGAAAAAGGTGTCAGGCTTAAAACAATAACAATCCAGCGGATAGCCCATTCTCCGGTTTCCTTTACGGCTAAATGGGCACCGGAAACTTCCCGGGGCAGTTCTCCCGGCCGTCTTCCAGGCATGGTAAATGTGTCCATCGAAATCCAGGACTCTGCAGAGGCCGTGAAGTCAATATTGATCATACTTATTATTTTTATCAGGGGAAGTAATCCGATGACAACGACGGTGATCCATCCCCAGTTTTTCTTTATCCAGTTCATCATTTGTTTTATCAGAAAAATTTCAACACAAATAAAAAATAATTTCGGTTACCTAATATTTATCCTTCCGTCGTGTCATTCGTAACGCAAGGCATCAATTGGGTTGAGGTTTGCTGCTTTGCGGGCCGGGTACCATCCAAAAAATATTCCGATAACCGAGCAAACCAGAAAAGATAACACAATCGCACGGGTCATGATGACTACCGGGAAACTCAATAAAGTAGCGGCAATATATGAAATGGCAATTCCGAGCAGGATTCCGATGATACCGCCAATTACGCTCAGCATTACGGCTTCAATCAGGAATTGGACCATAATATCTTTGCCGCGGCCACCCACTGACATGCGTAGCCCGATTTCGCGGGTGCGCTCAGTTACCGAGACATACATGATGTTCATGATGCCAATACCGCCCACCAGCAACGAAATTCCGGCAATCGCGCCTAAAAGCATGGTGAGCATATCGCTTACCGAAGTAAAAGTCTGAATCATTTCTGCCTGCGAACGAACTTCAAAGTCGTTTTCGTCATCTGCCTGCAGTTTGTGTTCGCGACGGAGGATGGATTCAATTTCAGCAATCGCTTCGTTTGATTTATCTTCGCTAACAGCAGAAGCGGTGATTGACTGGATGAAGTTGATAGCCAGAATTCTTCTCTGGACAGTAGTATACGGGGCAATAATCATGTCATCCTGATCATTACCCATGTTGTTTTCTCCTTTTTCTTTTAATACTCCGATTACTTTCAGCGGAATACTTGAAAAACGAATGGTTTGTCCAATCGGATCGGTTCCTTCGGGAAAAAGGTTCTCCACCACAGTTTGTCCTATAAAACAAACTTTCCCAAGTGTTTCAATTTCCTGGTCGGAAAAAAGTCTTCCGTCTTTTAGTTCATATTTCCGAATGCTCAGATAATCGTTGTTTACGCCGTAAATTGAGGTAGGCCAGTTGTTGTTTCCTCTTACTGCCTGGCCGCTGGAAGCAACCTGGGGCGAAATGGCCGAGAGGTACTTCGTTTCTTTTTCCAGGGCCTCCACATTTTTCAGGGTCAGACTTTTAGAATCAGAGTTTCCCATCATCACCCCACCTCTTCGCTGCTGGCCGGGCATAACAAATACCATATTGGAACCCATGCTTGAAATCTGTTCCTGGATACTTTTTTTCGATCCCTGTCCGATGGAAAGCATCCCGATAACCGATCCAACGCCGATTATAATCCCCAGCATGGTTAAGATTGCCCTGAACTTATTTCTCAACAGCGCATTGGAAGCAATTTTTATCAGATTCTTATATTTCATGTTTTTTATCTTTTTTATAATTCATCATCCAAAGCCGGTAGCTGTTTAATCATTTCCGAAGCAACAAAACGGTTGGTGACCATGGTTTCTTTTTGGATCTTTCCGTCGCGGAACACAATGTTGCGGGTCATAAACCGGGCAATGTCGGTTTCGTGAGTTACAAAAACAATGGTTTTGCCCTTTTCATTCAGGTTCTGGAACAATTCCATAATTTCGTATGAAGTGCGGGTGTCGAGGTTCCCGGTTGCTTCGTCGGCAAGGATAACCACCGGATCGTTTACCAGCGAGCGGGCGATGGCAACCCGTTGTTGCTGGCCACCTGAGAGCTGGTTGGGCATATGATGAAAGCGATCGGAAAGGCCTACCTGCTCAAGTGCATGCATGGCCCGTTCGCGCCGTTCCTTTGCCCTGATTTGTGAATTATAATACAGCGGGAGTTCCACATTTTCAAGGGCTGTGGTGCGGGGCAGCAGGTTGTACGACTGAAACACAAAACCGAGTTTGTTGTTCCGAAGCCGGGCCAGCTGGTTTTTATTCAACTTCCCCATGTTTACATCGTCGAGAAGATATTCCCCGTCAGTCGGTTTGTCGAGGCATCCAAGAATATTCAGCATGGTAGATTTTCCGGAGCCACTGGTTCCCATGATGGCAACAAACTCGCCTTCTTTGATATCCATGTCAACCTTTCTCAGTGCATGGACGGTAACCTCCCCAACGTGGTAATCTTTTCGTAACTGTCTGACTGATATGATTGTCTTTCCCATTTTTTAAATTTTTTATATTGACTTTACCGGTAAAACAGGACCAGTATAAGTTTCTCTTTTTTTGAACATTATTTTCCCGAAGGCGGGGTCCCGGAACTTTTCGAATTGTTCCTGTTTCTTCCCGGAGGTTGCGGCATAAAAGGATTACTTGCCTGTTTTTTTACGGTTTGTACCTTTTGTTCCTCCATACTAAGAATTACTTCGTCCCCCAGGTTGAGCCCTGACAGAATTTGAACCTGAATATCGTCATCGAGGCCGGTTTCTACTAAAACCGGGAGAATAACAGAATTCTTTTTCACCCAAATGGTTTTAGTTTTTTGATTTTCTGTGATTGTAGCTGCATTTGCCCCGGGCATTGCACCTGCCGGTGGCATGCTGCCCATCTCAGGCATTCCTCCCGGCTTTTCCATCGGTTTGCCAATTTGGTTCATGTAGGCCGAAAGTAATTTTTCATCCATGCTGAAACGCACTGATTTGCTGGGAATAACCAATAGATCTTTTTCTTCC
This sequence comes from uncultured Maribellus sp., assembly GCA_964533365.1. GTDB lineage: Bacteria > Bacteroidota > Bacteroidia > Bacteroidales > Prolixibacteraceae > Draconibacterium. The sequence goes on from CAZHKI010000070.1 coordinate 8,972, forward strand.
TGGACATAAATGTCGATAGTTGCCGTCATCCCGGGCATCAGTTTGTTTTCCGGATTTTGAGCGTCGATGATAACGGTGTAGGTAACCACGTTGTTTGAAATGGAGGGATTCAGCCTGATTTGGGTAATCTGTCCTTCAAATTTATCATTCGGGTAGGCATCCACTTTAAATTCAACCCGCTGACCTTCTTTCACCTGGCCTATATCTGCTTCATCCACATCGGCAACAACCTGCATTTGGGTCATGTCTTTGGCAATAACAAACAGGGTCGGGGTATTAAAACTGGCAGCAACTGTCTGACCTTCCTGTACATCGCGTCGTATGACAACGCCGTCAATGGGCGAGTGGATAAAAGCGTATTCGAGATTAATTTTGTTCATTTTATGCGAAGCCAACGCACTGTTGTAGTTTGCTTTTGCAACGTTCAGGCTGTAAATCACCTGGTCGAAGTCGGACTGGGCTACCAGGTTTTTGTCAATCAGAGGGGCCAACCGGTTGTAATTTGCCTGTTGGTACTCCAGTTCAGCTTTTGCATTGTCGAGTTTTGCCTTGCTTTGTTCCAGCGCAGCTACCAGGTTGATGGTGTCAATGGTCGCAATGAGCTGTCCCTTTTTTACCGGAGAGTTGAAATCGACATAGATTTTATTGACAATGCCGGAAACCTGGGTCCCAACCTGAACGGTGTCCAGCGCCTGAAGAGTGCCGGTCGATTCGACCAGTTTGCTTATCGTGCCTTTTTCTACCCTGGCAGTTTCAATTTTGATGTCGCCGGCAGTAACCTTACTTCTGCCAAATACCAAATAGACAATGGCTAACAACGAGATGGCTGCAATAATCAGAATGATTGTTTTTCTTTTCATGGTATGAATATTTTAATTTTTTTTTCGATTATAAACTAAGGGGAATCCCGGAATAGAAATCGAGGATTTTATAACTGAAGATGAGGTTGTATTTCGATTGCAGCAGATCGCTTTCTGCTTCAATCAACTTTGTTTTTTCAATCAGAAAATCGACGGAGTTGATTAGCCCGTTTTTGAATTTTTCTTCTGCCAACCGGTACGATTCTTCGGTAGCTGCATATTTTTCGCCGCTGGCATCGAATTGAATTTGTGCCGAAGTCACATCCACACAGGCCTGTTCAATATATTTACGCAGTTGATTTTTGATGTTGATCTCATTTAAACTGGCGTTTTCAATCCCGATTTTTGCCAGTTTAATATTGTTTTTTACCTGGTTTTTCTGAAAAATGGGGATGGAAAGTGAAAGGCCAAGCGACGGATTAACGGAGTTGTCGAGCTGGTCGAAATAGGCCATTTCAGAAGACAGGCTTGAATAACCGGTTCCCAGTCCGGCCGATGCCGAAAGGGTCGGGAAGTAGTCGGCCCGGGCAATTTTTTCGTCATATTCGGCGCTTACTTTGTTCAATTCGGCATTTTTTACCTGTGGTTTACTATTCAGTGCCATCTGGTAAATTTTAATAACATCGGGATTGCGCAGTTGGTTAAGGTTGCCTTCCAAATCCGGACGGACGATTTCGAAAGTTTTATCAACCGGAAGTTCCATCAGTTGCATCAGCGAAATTTTGGCAATCTCGCAGGTGCTTTTTGCATTGGCTAAGGTCAGTTTTTCACTCGCCAGTTCCGATTTAACCTGGAGATAGTCAGAGCGCGAAATAATGCTCAGGTTCAGCCTTTCTTCGGCCAACTGGAGCTCCTCGGTAGTAGCTTCAATCTGTTTTTCGCTGTTTTTTACCTGTTCTTCGGTGTACAGCACTTGTAAAAAGGCATCGAGTATCTGAAGGCTGATGTTTTCCCTGATGGTTTCTGAATTGTATTTCCCGCTTTCCAGGTTGATTCCAGCCTGTTTGATGTTGTTGCTCAACTTGAGCCCATTATAAAGAGTTACACCCGAACTGATTGAATAATTGGTGTTGTTGCTTCCTGAAAGGCTGTTTCCACCGCCGTTGCTGTCCGATTTCTTCCAATTAAAGTTTTGTGAAACCGAACCGTTCACCGACGGATATTTCTGCCATTTTGCCTGGTCGTAGTAAATCGTGTTCGACTGGTTGGTCAGTTCACTTGCCCTCACATCAATGTTTTGTTTCAAGGCGTAATCGATACAATCGGTAAGGCTCCATGTTTTTGTTTCAGCCTGCTGTGCCTGCGAAAAAAAAGGCCCGGTCAGCGAAACCAGGAGAATGAATGTTTTGAATTGAATCATTGTTTTTGTTTTCATATCCTTTTTAATTGATGTGCCAAATCTATTTCCGGAATGGATTTTCTGAAAATTGAATAGAAGTTTGGCTGTTTTTTACCGATGAATTTTTTCTTTTTCGGGATTGAAATTTGAAAAACGGGAAGATGATTTTATTTAAAACAAGGCAATAAAATGGGTGCCTGTTCAAAATATGTAATCAATTTTAAAAGATGGAATGGTTATGCAGAAAAAAAGAGGCCGTCCTTTTGGGACAGCCTCTTATTTATGATTTGGTGATATTGGTTCGAGTGGATTTTTTTACGGGAGTTCCGTTAATTTCCGGCAATATTTTGGATAAACCGGATGGTGCGTTCGTTAAAAGCTTCGGGTTGGTCGAGGTTGCAAACGTGGCCGCTGTTGCTGATGATTTCGAGCCGGGAGTTAAAATGACGTTTTACCAGTTCTGAAACCATGGGCAGAAACATGTGGTCGCGATCGCCCATAATGTATAAAACCGGCGCCGAGGCTTCCTTTTTAATAAATTCCTGCAGGTTTTCCTTGATTTCGTTCGACATG
>CAZHKI010000071.1:0-11642 GCA_964533365.1 uncultured Maribellus sp.
TATTACTTAACCGGTACAGGTGGCCGTTTATACAAAAGCAAAGACCTGAAAATGTGGACAGGTCCATATTCCATCATCGACCTGACAGGAACCTGGATGGATGGCAACTTTGTTGCTGCAGCTGAGATTCACCCCTTTGGTGATAAATATTACCTGGCCGGAACCTGGAACGACCACAATAATCCGATTGAATATGTTCCGCGCCGGTACAATGTTCCAACCAACCAAACCCAAATTTTGGTGGCCGATTCGCCGGAAGGTCCATATAAACCGCTGGTTCAGGAACATGATTTTTGCCTTGGCCCACGCGATTGGGACATCATCGACGGAACTCTTTATGAAGAGAATGATACCGTGTACATGGTTTTTGTGCACGAATGGACCCAACTGATCGATGGCACAATGGACTATATGCCGCTTTCGAAAGACCTGACACACCGGACAGCGGAGCCAACCACTATTTTCAGGGCCAGCGAAGCAGCCTGGTCGAAAGAGATGAACAGCATCGGCGAAGCTACTTTTGGAATGAAAATGCCGGGTTGGGTAACCGACGGTCCACAGTTATTCAGAACACAAACCGGGAAACTCGGAATGTTATGGTCGAGTTGGGGGGAAAACCGGTATGCTCAAGGGGTAGCTTATTCCGAATCGGGAAGTATAAAAGGCCCCTGGATTCAGGAAGAAAAAGTATTTAAAGGCGACAACTCCGGCCACGGGATGATCTTTACCTCTTTCGATGGGAAACGGCTTTTAATTATTCATCATGCGGAAGAAAACGGACCACGGAAACCTCAGATTTATAACATCGACGATTCCGGTGATAAACTGATTCTTGGTAAAAGATATAAACTGTAAAATCAATCAATATCAACTTAATATTTTAACCATGAGAAAACTTGTATTCACCCTGGCAACATTAATGGTTTGCGCGATGGCTTCGGCTCAGCCCGCGGTCATTAAAATAGATTTCGACCGGCAGATTGATAAAATCGATCCGAACATTTACAGTGCTTTTGTAGAACCGATTCGCACCGTGGTTTACGGTAGCATTTATGATCCCGAATCGCCACTGGCGGATGAAAATGGTTTTCGTAAAGATTTTATCGATCTCGTAAAAGAATTGAATGTGCGCAGCCTGCGATGGCCGGGAGGAAATTTTGTGTCGGGCTACAACTGGGAAGATGGAATTGGCCCCAAAGATCAGCGTCCGGCCAAACGTGACCTGGCCTGGAACCAAATCGAGACCAACCAAATGGGAACCGACGAGTACGCCAAACTGTGCAGCCTGATTGGAGCCGATAATTTTTTATGTGTTAACGGCGGAACAGGAACTCTTGATGATGCCCGTCACTGGGTGGAATATTGTAACGGGGAACCCGGTACCTACTATGCCGACCTCCGGGTTAAATACGGTAACGAAAAACCATTCAATGTAAAATATGTAGGGTTGGGTAACGAAATCGACGGTCCCTGGCAAATGGGGCAGAAAAGCGCTGAAGATTATTGCAAGTGGGCGCTCGAAGCCGGAAAACTGATCGGCCTGCTCGATAAAAACATAAAACTGGTTGCATGTGGAGCTTCGTTGTACCGGCCAGGTAACGAATGGGTGGACTGGAACGAATATGTTTTGGACAAAATGATGGGCAATATCGATTATTTGTCGGTACACCGTTATGCAACAGAGGCCCTGCCCGGCGGAAGAAACAACAAGGTATTCTCCGACCACATGTCACTCGGACTCGATATCGACCAAAAAATTGAAACCACCCAGGCGCTGATTAAAAAAGCGATGGTAAAATCCGAATCCGAACGTCCGGTATATATTTCGTTTGATGAGTATTCTCCCGGATTTGGTGGCTTGATGAGTTCGTTGATGCTGGCACAACATTTAAACTCGTTTATTCGTCATGCCGATGTGGTTAAAATGGCTAACATGACCATGCTCACCGGCCTGGTAGGAAATTCACCCGAAGGCGATTTCAAAAACTCGGTATATTATACCTTCTCTCTTTATTCTCACAATGCTTTAGGAAAGGCGCTGGATGTAAAAACCATCTGCGATACGTATGACAATGAGATTTTCAAAAAAATTCCCTATCTCGATGTAACGGCGGTTTTAAATGAAGAAGCAAAGAAGGTCATCGTAAACGTGGTTAACAGGAATGAAACTGAAGATATTCATACAGATATCGATTTGCAAACAGGTAATTTCGCAGGAACTGCAACGGTTAACCTCATTAATGCCAAATCGATTGATGCAAGGAATACAAAGGAAGATCAGCCAATCAAACTTCATACTGAACAAATCAGTTTTAAAGGAAAAACCATCAGTCATGTATTTCCGGCTCATTCATTTACACAAATCGAAATCCCTTTAAAGTAGGCCAGTTATGCATTTCAAACGGATTAAGATACTGGGTGTCGTTCTGTGTTCGGTTTTCATTCTTGCCTTCGTTCCGCAAAGCGAGATGGCGAAAAAGCCGATTTATCTGAATACGGCTTATTCATTTAAAGAGCGCGCGATTGATCTGGTTTCGCGGATGACTCCCGAGGAAAAACAAAGTCAGCTGGGAAATACCATGCCACCGATTCCCCGATTGGGCGTCAATCATTACGATGTATGGGGCGAGGCGCTGCACGGAATAATGGGGCGAAACAACAACAGCGGAATGACCGCAACTTCGTTTCCAAACAGTGTGGCAGTTGGAGCCAGCTGGGATCCGGAACTTATAAAAAGGGAAACAAAAGTTATTTCAGACGAAGCGCGTGGATTTAACCACGATCTGATTTTTACGCTTACTTACTGGTCGCCGGTAATTGAACCGGCCCGCGATCCGCGCTGGGGACGTACTGCCGAAACTTTTGGCGAAGATCCGTTTTTAGTTTCTGAAATTGGTAAAGGGTTTATTCAGGGTTTAATGGGCGACGATCCCAAATACCTGAAAGCGGTTCCCTGCGGAAAACACTATTTTGCCAACAACACCGAATTTAACCGGCATTCGGGCAGCTCGGACATGGACGACCGCGACATGCGCGAGTTTTACCTGCTTCCTTACCGTACCCTGATTCGCGACTACGACTTGCCAGCTATTATGACTGCTTACGGTGCTGTTAACGGCGTTCCCATGTCAGCCAGCAAATACCTGGTGGATACTGTTGCCCGGAAAACATACGGCATGGACGGCTATATTACCGGCGATTGCGGCGCTATCGACGATATGGTCAGAGGCCATCATTATACTGAAAGTTACGAAGAAGCCACAGCGCTGGGATTAAAAGCCGGAGTGGATACCGATTGCGGAGGTGTTTACCAGAACAATACGTTGAACGCGCTAAAAAAAGGCTTACTTTCAGAAGGTGATATCGACAAAGCGCTGAGCAATATTTTTACCATAAGAATGCGGCTTGGTGAGTTCGATCCTCCCGAGATTGTTCCATATGCAGGTATAAAACCCGAGATTGTAAACGATCCTTCGCACAACGATCTTGCAATTGAAGTGGCAACAAAAACACCGGTTTTACTAAAAAACGAGGTCGTTGTTAAGCCCAACGAAAAAGCATTGCCCATTAATCTGAAAAACATAAAAAAAATTGCTGTTCTTGGCCCACAGTCCGATAAAGTGGAACTGGGCGACTACTCGGGGCCGATTGAACCAGACTTAAGTATTTCGCCGCTCCTCGGAATTCAGAATTATATCAAGAACCACAACCTGGATATTGAAGTGGTTTCAATGTCGGGCGGAAATACCGACAGAAACACCGATTTTATTACCGTGAACCACTTTACAACCGTTCGTAATGGTGAAGCCGTAAAAGAATTTGACGCCACAAAATTTTACGCTTCGGCGCCTGGATTAATTGTATCGGAACGTTTTGGGCGAACTTCAATAAGAGGTGTAAAAGACGGCGACTGGACAGCTTACGACAATGTGGATATTACCAACATTGATTCTATTCGTTTTAATATTGCCGCATCCGGAAATGGCGGTGTGCTCGAAGTGCGTGTCAGCTCGGCCACCGGAAATATTCTGGCGACGCAAAAAATCGAAGCCGATCAGCAACGTGGCGGTTTTCCCGGTTTTGCACGACCCAAAAATGTTTCATTTAAATTAAATACACTAGGTATTACCGGACCGCAGACGTTGGTGTTGGTTTACCGCGAAGCTGAAAGTCCTGAAATTGATCAGGCGATTCTTGAAATGGCTGCTACCGCAGATGTTGCGCTTGTTTTTGTGGGCACCGATCAAACTACCGGCCGCGAAGAGTCGGATCGTTTTTCATTAACTTTGCCCGGAAATCAAAATGCACTGATAAAAGCGGTTGCTGCCGAAAATCCTAACACGATTTTGGTGATGCAAACCATGGGAATGGTGGAAGTGGAACAATTCAAAAATAATCCCAACATTCCCGGTATAATCTGGACTGGTTATAACGGACAGGCACAGGGAACAGCAATAGCAAAAATTTTGTTTGGCGATGTAAACCCGGGAGGAAAACTAAACGTTACCTGGCACAAATCGGTAACCGACCTGCCTGGTTTTAACGACTATACTTTGCGCGGCGACGGTACCAACGGCAGAACCTACTGGTATTACGACAAAGATGTTTCCTATGAATTTGGTTACGGTCTGTCTTACACCACTTTTGAATACAGCAATTTCATCCCCCCAGGTCAAGGTGGGCAGCCGCCTCACCGTCAGCGTTGATGTGAAAAATATCGGAGCAGTTGATGGCGACGAGGTGGTGCAGGTGTATGTAAAAACACCCGATAGTCCGGCGGCTTTGCAACGGCCTTTAAAACGCTTAAAAGGTTTCAAACGGGTAACCATTCCAGCCGGTCAAAATAAAACCGTGAATATCGACATCGACTGTAAAGACCTCTGGTTTTGGGATGCCAAAGCCGGGAAAATTACCTTTGATCAGGGGCGTTATATTTTCGAAATCGGGGCATCGTCAAAAGATATAAAAGGCAGTGTGGAAGCAACATTGAGTGGCGCTTTTCAGCCTGTTTTAACCACGGTGGTTGCCGAAAGCGACAAAATGATTTTACGTCCCGGTGATGTCATTCAAACCAGCGTGACGGCAGCTATGTCCGACGATAGTTTTTACGATATTTCGAAAGCAAAAGTGGAATACAAAAGCAATAATCCGAAAGTGGTTACGGTGGATACAAACGGCAAAGTTACTGCTACCGGAGTTGGTGTGGCCCTGGTGTTTGCTGATGTTACAGTCGATGGCAAAACAGTTTCAAACAGTTACCCGGTTAAAGTAATGCCCGACCTCAACCCAAAATCCATTTTGGTGAACGGAAAACCCATCGAAGGATTTGATAAAACCATAAAAGCCTACAGCTACCTGCTGAAAAAGAATGCAAAAGTACCGGTTCTTCAGGCATCGGCAGTTGGATCGGGAATTACTGTGGATATTGAACAGGCAAAGCAAATTCCCGGAACCGCAGTTGTAAAATTTATTGACAACATAACGCTCGAAACCAATACCTACTATTTCAATTTTGATGTGGAATCGGCAAGCGATGAGTTTGATGGTTCAGTTGGAAGTCAGTGGAAATGGCTGAGGGAAAACAAAAATACCTGGAACCTGACAACAAAACCCGGATTCCTCACCATTACCAGTGAACCCGGCGGGATTACAGAAGCAACCAACAATGCCAAAAATATACTGCTGCAAAGTGCCAACAACGATTGGACTGTGGAAACAAAATTAACCGCTTCAAGAATGCCATCTCAACCTGAAAATGCCGGAATTCTTGCTTACCAGGATGATGACAATTTTGTGCAGTTCATGTTCCGCGCTGTAATTAAAACTACCCGTGTAAAAGAACCACAACCCGGCACCATCGACCTGATAATTGAAGAGAACGGCATTGCAAAATCGCTGGCTTCCTTCAACCTCAAAAATGAAATCACCGGCGACCAGTTGCTGATGCTCAAACTGGATAAAAAAGGAAGTATTTACACTGCCTTTTATTCGTTGGATGGCGAACATTTCGAAAAACTGGGAACAGCTGATTTGCCTTTAAAAGACATTAAAACAGGATTAGTCGTTTGCGATGGAATAATTACCGGCTACATGAAAAGTACCTTCTGGTTTGATTCCGACACCACCAAACCGGATACCCCTTTCAATGTGGCTTTCGATTATTTCAGAATAGCAAACAGCGGATTAGAATAACAATAGATAAACCAAATAAAACAGAATTTATGAAGTATCAAATTTTAAACATTTTATTAGCAGCGTTTTTGATTGGCGGATTCTTTTCTGCAAAATCTCAAACAGCCGTTGTTGAGGATTTTAAATCCTCATCCGTAAATCAACCCGGGAAGGAATACCCGATGGTAAATTCCGAAGGCCGGGTACGTGTGCAGATTTCAGCACCTGAAGCTCAAAAAGTTCAACTGGACATCAGCGCTGTAAAATACGATTTGGTGAAAGACGAAAACGGTGTGTGGACCGGCGAATCGGCACCACAGGACGAAGGTTTTCATTACTACCAGTTATGGATTGACGGAGCAGCGGTTCCCGATCCAAACAGCCTGTATTTTTACGGCGCCAGCCGATGGGGAAGTGGTATTGAAATTCCGGCTGTTGACCAGGATTTTTATGCTCTGAAAAATGTTCCGCACGGAAAGGTGTCGCGACACCTATATTATTCTGAAACCAGCAGCAGCATGCGCAGGTGCTTTGTTTACACGCCTCCGGGATATGAAACAGACCTCGAAAAACGTTATCCCGTTCTGTATTTGCAACACGGTGGTGGCGAAGACGAAACCGGCTGGTCGAACCAGGGTCATGCCGATCTAATTTTGGATAACCTGATTGCCGACGGGAAAGCGGTTCCTTTTATTATTGTTATGGACAATGGCACCTGGGCGATGCCAAGGCCTCCACGTGGCGCACAACAAGGCGAACGTCCGGCACAATGGCCACCTGAAGGATGGGCCGATGGTTTTATGAACACATTGCTGAAGGACATTATTCCGATGATCGATTCCAAATACCGCACACTGGCCAATCCGGCAAACCGTGCCATGGCCGGCCTTTCGATGGGAGGAATGCAAACACGTGTTATCACCCTGGCAAATCCAGATGTGTTCTCGTATGTGGGGATGTTTAGCGGCGGCAGCATCAGTATGGAAGACCTTGAGAAAAGTCCGGAGTTTAAGGAAAAAGTGAAACTGCTTTTTATCAGCTACGGAAGTCGTGAGATTGAGAATCCGCGCCCGGGGCCTTGGGGAGATCCAAAAGAAAATACCGAAGCGCTTAAAAATGCCGGCATGAATACCCATTTTTATGTATCGCCCGAAACCGCCCACGAATGGCAGAGCTGGCGCCGAAGTCTTTATCAGTTTGCGCCTTTATTATTCAAAAACTAAATCGCAACAACAATGAAAAAAATAGTTTCAACCTTTATCGTGCTTCTCGTTTTCTCGCTTACCCTGTGTGTGGCTCAAAACGAAAAAGCAGCAATCAAAGAAGATTTCATACCTTCGACACTTAATCAACCTCAAAAGGAATATCCGCAGGTAAATTCACAGGGTTACGCCCGTTTCCGGATTGAAGCTCCCGAAGCTCAAAGTGTGGTGGTAAGCCTCGGTTTAGGCGGTACAAAAGGAGGGACTCCGCTGACAAAAGCTGAAGACGGAACGTGGATGGGAACCACTGCCGGCCCAATGGACGAAGGCTTCCATTATTATCACGTTACCATCGATGGTGGTGTGTTTAACGACCCGGGTGCCCTGAATTTTTATGGTTCAATACGTTGGGAAAGCGGGATTGAAATTCCGGCACACGATCAGGATTTCTACGCTTTAAAAGATGTTCCTCATGGAAAAGTAGAGCAAATTCTTTTCCCGTCGAAAAGTACAAATACTTCGCGCAGGGCATTTGTTTACACGCCTCCGGGCTACGACAAAAACCAATCGCAGCGCTACCCGGTGTTGTATTTGCAACACGGCTGGGGCGAAGATGAAACCGCCTGGAGCAACCAGGGACATGCCAATCTTATTATGGATAATCTGATCGCTGACGGGAAAATCAAACCTTTTATTATTGTGATGACCTACGGAATGACCAATGAAATTAAGTTTGGCGGCCTGCGTAATTTTGATATTACTCCGTTCCAAACCGTATTGGTTGATGAACTGATTCCCTACGTTGATTCTCATTTCCGGACTTTTGCCGATCAGCCTCACCGCGCCATGGCAGGTTTGTCGATGGGTGGCATGGAAACAAAAATGATTACACTGAATAAACCGGAAGTGTTTTCACATTACGCGCTGTTAAGCGGTGGCGTTTATGCACCCGAAGATCTTAAGGATCATTCTAACCTGAAACTCGTTTTTATTAGTTGCGGAAGTAAAGAACGGCCTGATGGTGTTAAAAACTCAGTAGCTGCACTTCAAGAAGCGGGATTCAATGCGGTTTCTTATATATCTGAGGGGACTGCACACGAATTTCAAACCTGGCGTCGTAGTCTGTACGAACTGGCACCGCTGCTTTTCAATGAATAATTATGAAGAATACATTCGTAGTAATTGCAGCTTTATTGATTAGCGGAATTTGTGCTGCTCAAGATGTGGTTGAGGACTTTCAACCATCTTCAGTAAATCAGCCGGGCAAAAAATTTCCGCAGGTGAATTCCGAAGGAAGAGTACGCGCCCGGATTTTGGCACCCGAAGCGAATAAAGTTCAACTTGACATTGGCGGTGTAAAATACGAAATGGTAAAAGATGAAAACGGTGTGTGGACAGGCGAATCGGCTCCGCAGGATGATGGTTTTCATTACTACCAGCTGAATATCGACGGCGCTTCGGTGCCCGATCCCGGGACCCAATATTTTTACGGAGCAGGTCGTTGGGGAAGTGGCATTGAAATTCCGGCACCTGACGAAGAATTTTATGCTTTGAAAGATGTGCCGCACGGCGATATTCGCGAGAACATTTATTTTTCAAAAATTACCAGTTCCTTCCGAAGGTGTTTTGTTTACACTCCGGCTGAATATGAAAGTAATCCTTCTAAACGCTATCCGGTACTTTACCTTCAGCATGGTAGTTTTGAAGACGAAACTGGCTGGGCAAGCCAGGGTAAAGCCAATCTGATTCTCGATAACCTGATTGCAGCAGAAAAAGCTGTTCCCATGATTATTGTGATAGACAATGGTTACGCATATAAACCGCAAAGTGTTGAATCCGGTGGACGACCCGTTTCTGCTTTTGAAGAAGTAATGATTTCTGAAATTATTCCGATGATTGATTCAAAATTCAGAACGATGATCAACCGTGAAAATCGTGCGATTGCGGGCCTGTCGATGGGAGCCAATCAAACCATGCGAATCATCATGAATAACCTTGATAAATTCGCTTCTTACGGTGGATTTAGCGGTACTTCCAATTATCCGAGTTCTGCCGAAATTGATGTGAAAACTTTTCTGAACGGTGCATTTAGCGACGGAAATGCTGTCAACAAACAAATCAAGGTTTTCTGGCTTGGCCTGGGATCCAAAGAGCCTGAGCCTTTTCCGGGTTCTGTTGGCGCTTTCCGGAATATGCTCGAAAAACAGGGAATAAAATATTCCTATTATGAATCGCCTGAAACGGCTCACGAGTGGTTGACCTGGCGCCGGGATTTGTATCAGTATGCTCAGTTGCTTTTCAAATAAAAACTTCAGTCATGAACCTAAAACTATTTCAATTTCTGAGTGTGTGTGTCTTCATTTTTACCTTTTCGGGAAATTTGATGGCACAGCAGGCCAATGTTAATCTCGATTATAATCCGCAAAAAGACACCGAAGGATTGATTCCTTTTAGTGCGCCTTTAAATTCGCCCGAAGTGCACGACGACCATACGGTAACTTTTCGTTTAAAAGCTCCCGAAGCAAAAGAGGTTACAATTACCGACGGAACGATACTTTCTGCGCTTGGCAGAGGACGGGAGCCGCTTCCGCTTGTAAAAGGAGAAGACGGAATTTGGTCGGTAACCGCAGGGCCTTTTGAGCCCGATATGTATGCCTATCATTTTAATGTTGACGGAATGCAGATTTGCGACCCAAGTAACACCATCGCAGCTTTTACAGCCATGCCGCCTTACAGTCAGTTGGTTGTGCATGGCGACGGACCAGCGTATTACGATGCCAAAAATGTACCTCACGGAAATGTAACGCGCCATATTTATCATTCGGAAGTTACCCATGGAGAGCGCGAAATGTATGTGTATACGCCGCCGGGTTACGATCCTTCCAAAAAATATCCGGTGCTTTATCTTGTGGGTGGCAGTGGCGAATTGCCATCAAACTGGATTTACGACGGGCGTGCTAACCTGATTCTGGATAATTTGCTGGCCGAAGGAAAAGCAGTTCCGATGATTATTGCGATTCCCAACAACCAGGTGATTCACCGGAATCATCCGCAGCATACCGAACTCACTTTCGATATTTTTGAAAAGGAATTACGCAACCATGTCATTCCTTTGGTGGATAAAAACTACAGCACAGTAGAAAGTCCAAAAGGACGAGCTTTTTCCGGTTTGTCAATGGGTGGACGTCACAGCATGTTTATCGGTTTTCGTTCGCTCGATTTGTTTGCAAACTTTGGAATTCTAAGTGCCGGAGATGTTACAGCCGAAACTACACTTTCGCAATTTCTGAATGATCCGAAAGTGAACGACAAAGTGGATTACCTCTTTGTAGGGCAGGGGACCGGTGAAGCCGGTGGTTTTATGGGACAGCGTGTTGTGGCTTTACACGAGGCGCTTGACAATCACAACATTCAACACGAATATTATGTGGGCGGCCATGGTGGTCACGATTGGTCAACCTGGCGGCACTTGCTGTATTACAGGTTCTTGCCGAATCTATGGAAAAATGAATAATCCGAAAAATTATTAACATGAAGAATTTATTGAATTTACTCGCAATAGCGATTGTTTTAATAGCCAATGCTTGTTCACAACTTCCGCCCGAACAGGTAAAAGTAGAACAGGGAATTGTACAGGGATCACTGGAAGACGGATTACGTGTTTTTAAAGGCATTCCTTTTGCTGCCCCTCCGGTTGGAGATTTGCGTTGGAAAGCACCGCAACCTGCTGAAAGCTGGGAAGGTGTAAAAGAAACAACAAAATATGCACCGTCACCCATGCAAGCGGGAGATCTTCCAACGGGCAAAAGCGAAGATTGTTTGTATCTGAATATCTGGACTCCGGCAAAATCGGCCGATGAAAAGCTTCCCGTTCTTGTTTGGATTTACGGGGGCGGTTTTAGTATGGGCTCTACTTCATTTAACGACGGCGCCAACCTGGCAAAAAAAGGGGTTATCCTGGCAAGTATTGCTTATCGGGTGAATCAGTTTGGATTTTTGGCACATCCTGAATTAAGCGCCGAAAACCCAAATCATGTTTCGGGTAATTACGGAATTCTTGACCAGATTGCAGGCTTAGAATGGATTCAGAAAAATATTGCCGCTTTTGGTGGAGATCCCGCTAAGGTAACCATCTTCGGAGAATCGGCCGGAGGAATCTCGGTGAGCATGTTGTGTGCTTCGCCTTTGGCAAAAGGACTTTTTAGCGGGGCTATTTCGCAAAGCGGTGGTTCGTTTGGACCTCCGCGTTTCACGACTTTTCCGGGCGAA
>CAZHKI010000072.1:0-11578 GCA_964533365.1 uncultured Maribellus sp.
AAACCCATTCAAACCCTGCACTTTTTCGAAAACCGGCGCAACCAGGTCAACCAATTCCTCCGCCAGCAGTTGGAAAAAGGCTCACAGGTTTACATGGTTTATCCGCTGATTTCTGAATCAGAAAAAATCGATTTAAAAAACCTGGAAGAAGGTTTCCGCCACGTTACCGAAGCTTTTCCCGACGTTAATGTAAGCATGGTACACGGGAAAATGAAACCGGCAGAAAAGGAGAATGCCATGCAAAAATTCAAGTCGGGAGAAACCCGGATCATGGTGGCCACCACGGTCATCGAAGTGGGTGTTGATGTTCCGAACGCGTCGGTAATGGTTATTGAAAGCGCCGAACGGTTTGGACTGTCGCAGTTACACCAGTTGCGCGGCCGCGTTGGAAGAGGCGCCGAACAATCGTACTGCATCCTCATGTCGTCGTATAAAATTGGCGACGAAAGCCGGAAACGGCTCGAAACCATGGTGCGCATCAACGACGGTTTCGAAATTGCCGAAGTTGACATGAAACTGCGCGGCCCCGGCGATCTGGAAGGTACCCAGCAAAGCGGCATCGGGTTCGACCTGAAAATTGCCAACCTCGGCAAAGACGGCAAAATCCTCCAGTTGGCGCGCGATGTGGCCTCAGAAATATTGAAAGCCGATCCCACGCTGAACAGTGATGAAAACCGCGTCCTGCGGCAAAACCTGATGGCCGCAAAAAATACAGCGTTCGACTGGAGTTCAATCAGTTAAACACTACTTAAACCAAACGATGAAAACATCACAAAAAATGACAAAACCAACGGCTAAAAATGTGATAACCGGTATAAAAACATCCCGCGGAACAAAAAGCAGTTCATTCATGCAGCGCTACAAGTGGCTGGCCGGAGGAATTTTCATCCTGCTGGCTGCATACATCCTGTTTTCGCCGTCGTTATCCTATGAATTCGTAAACTGGGACGACGAGTTAAACATTCACGAAAACATCCATGTAAGAAACTTCGACATAGAAGGCATTTTCACCAGCCATGTGATCGGGAATTACAATCCGCTGTCGAACCTGACTTTTGCCGTCGAATACCGGCTGGTTGGAGAAAACCCGTGGTGGTATCATTTCAACAACCTGATGCTGCACCTGCTGTGCGCCCTCCTGGTTTTGGTCCTTCTGAAAAAAATGGAAATCCCCTTTTGGGTTTCTTTCGTCACCGCGCTGCTTTTTGCCATTCATCCCATGCGGGTGGAATCAGTGGTTTGGATCACCGAGCGGAAAGACGTGCTGTTTGGCGCATTTTATCTCCTTTCCCTGATTTTTTACATTCAATACATCCGGCAGAAAAAAGCATGGTATTATGTTTTGGCGCTACTGGTTTTCATCCTGTCGCTGCTGTCAAAAATCCAGGCCGTGGCTTTACCGCTGTCCCTGTTGCTGGTCGATTACTGGTTTTCGCGGAAACTCAGCAAAAAGCTTGTCCTTGAAAAAATCCCGTTTTTTGTTTTGTCGCTGGCGACCGGGCTTGTGGGGATTTATTTTTTGCGGCAGCAGGGATCGCTCGACACGACCAACCTGTTCCCGCTGCACCAGCGGCTGTTCATCGGAAGTTACTCATTTATTGTTTACCTGCTGAAATCGGTTTTCCCGTGGGAAATGTCGGCGGTTTATCCCTATCCGGCCAAACTGACGGCGCTGTTTTACCTGAGCATGGTCCCGGCGCTGGCCGTTGCCGCGCTTCCGGCCATCTTTTTCCGAAAAAACCGTTACCTGACATTTGGCCTGCTGTTTTTCATTTTCAACATTGTATTTATGCTCCAGGTGGTTGGCGCCGGCCAGGGTTTTATTGCCGACCGCTTTACCTACCTCCCTTATCTTGGGTTGTTCCTGCTGTTTGCCCGGGGTATCGAATACCTTGCAACCCGTTATCCGCGAATCAGAATGGTCGTGGTTTCGCTGACGGCGGTCGGGATGATGGCGCTTTTTGCCACTGCCTCACGTCAGGTAAAAGTCTGGGAGAACAGCAAAACATTGTGGACCGATGTGCTCAGCAAGCAGCCCAAACTTGCCCTGGCCTACAACAACCTGGGACTGTATTACCGGCAGGCCGGGAAACCGGATGAAGCCATAAAAAACTACAACCTGGCCATCCGGTACGATCCCTCCAAAGGTTACGTCTATAATAACCGGGGCAAAGTTTATTTTGAACGCGGGGAATTTGAACTGGCGCTGGAAGATTGCAACAAATGCCTCGAAATCACCCCGGATCACATCAACGCGCTCAGTAACCGCGGGGCCATTTACGGGATGAAAAAGAATTACGAACAGGCGCTGGCCGATTTAACCCGCGCACTGGAACTCGACCCCCAAAATAGCAGCGCCCTTTCAAACAGGGGGGTGATTTATTTCGAAACAAAGGAATATGAAAAAACCATCGGCGATTACCTGCGGTTTC
Source organism: uncultured Maribellus sp. (assembly GCA_964533365.1). Taxonomy (GTDB): domain Bacteria; phylum Bacteroidota; class Bacteroidia; order Bacteroidales; family Prolixibacteraceae; genus Draconibacterium. Next base: position 2,433 of record CAZHKI010000072.1, read on the forward strand.
TTCAGATTGAACCCGGCAATGCCGATATCATCAACACGGTGGGGCTTTGTTATCTGAAGCTGAAAATATATGACAAAGCGCTGGAATATTTTAACCGTTCCATTGAGTTGAAACCGGGTGAAAAGGCCTTTTTTGTCAACCGTTCGTACACCTTCTATGCAATGAAAGACACGACAAACGCCCTGCAAGACGCGCTTCAGGCTGAAAAACTGGGGTACCCAATCCATCCTTCCTACCTGAAAATATTACAAGGCGGGTCGGCAACCCCTTAAATAATCAAACCAATTCGAAAAACTTTTCCTGTATAAACCGGGTCACTTCTCCCGGATTCCGGTTGCCAATCATCCGTTCGTTCACCTGAATGACCGGCGTAACTTCACTTCCGGTACCGGCAATCATCATTTCGTCAAACCCGCTGATTTCTTCTTCCCTGAACGCCCGCTCTTCCACCGGGATTTGATTTTGGCGGCAAATTTCAAGAATAACCTTCCGGGTAATCCCGGGCAGGATAAGGTTGGTAAGCGGGTGCGTGACCACTACCCCGTTTTTTACGCCCAGCACACTGGAGTGGGTGGCTTCGGTCACCCAACCGTCCCGGACCAGGATGCACTCTCCCGCCCCGCTTTCAACTGCCTGGTTGTAAATCATGGTGTTGGGCAGCAGCGACACCGATTTGATATCGCAGCGCAGCCAGCACACATCTTCGCGGGTAATCACCTTGATCCCGTTTTCCAGCTTTTCAATGGCCGACGGAAATTCAAATGCATAAGCATAAACCGTGGGGGTGACCGCTTCGGGAAAATGATGCACACGCCGGTGGCTGCCGCGGGTAATTTGCAGGTAAACCCCGGCATGGACCTTCTGGAGGTGGTTTCGTTCCAACAGCCCATCAAAAAGGGTTTCCAGGTTTTCCACATCATCATATTTAATGGAAATTTCCGCGAGGCTCCTTTTCAGCCGGTCTAAGTGATCGGCAAACCGGAAAGGCTTCCCGTTATAATATTTTGTCACTTCGTAAACCCCGTCGGCAAACAGAAAACCGCGGTCGTCGGGCGAAATCCTGGCATCCTGTTTCGGGATGAATTCGCCGTTGAAAAAGATAATTTCACTCATTTCTGCATATTTCTCAGGATTTGTATTTCACCGGCCCAGCGTTCTTCGTCGGGAGTTTCGAGGATGAGCGGGATCCCGTCGAAACGGCTGTCGTTCATGATGCATTCAAACACCGCCAGTCCCAGTGTGCCGGAGCCCAGGCTGTCGTGGCGGTCCACTTTCGAGCCGTGCTCTTTTTTCGAGTCGTTCAGGTGCATTCCTTTCAGGTATTGAAACCCAATAATTTCCTCAAATTCGCGGAAAACCAACTCGCAACCGGCTTTGGTTTTGATATCGTATCCGGCGGAATAGGCATGGCACGTGTCGATGCACACGCCAACCCGGCTTTTGTCGTCCACCCCGTCGATGATTTTACGTATCTGGTAAAAGGCAAACCCCAAGTTACTTCCCTGTCCGGCGGTGTTTTCAATTACCGCCGTCACGCCGCTGGTTTTACCAAGCGCCCAATTGATCGATTCGGAAATGATTTTCAGGCACTCCTCTTCCGAAATCTGGTTGAGGTGGCTTCCGGGATGAAAATTGAGCCGGTCGAGGCCCAGTTGTTCACAGCGCTGCATTTCATCTAAAAAAGCTTCGCGCGATTTCAGGAGCGCCTCTTTGTCGGGGTGCCCCAGGTTGATCAGGTAACTGTCGTGCGGCAAAATCTGGTGGGGCCGGTATCCGAATTTTTCGCAGTTGGCCTTAAATGCAGCGATACTCTCGTCGGTGAGCGGCTTGGCCACCCACTGCCGCTGGTTTTTGGTAAAAAGGGCAAACGCGGTCGCCCCGATTTGATGCGCGTTGACCGGGGCATTTTCAACCCCGCCCGAAGCGCTCACATGTGCGCCAATGTATTTCACGTTACTATTTGTTTTAAATGAAGTATCACAATTAATTATAAAAAAGGAACTTGACTGTATTTCATGATCCAATTTCCTGTTTTCACCGTATAAAAGAACCGGAACAATTTTTGTTTGGTTGAAACGGCTAATTTATGATTTTCGATGTTTAATTTTAATTCTGGCAACCATGAAAAAACAATTTTTTTTACTGATACTTTCCCTTACGCTTTTTACCGTGCAGGCGCAGGAAACGGCGCCCAAAAGCAAAAAACAGATTAAAGCTGCTGAACAATTGAAAAAAGCAGAAGAAACCGACCGGTTGCTTAACAGCAGGAACTTTGTATTCCGGGCGCGGCAGGCGTCGCCCACCGGCGGTGGAAACATCCAGCTCGATTTTTATTTCGACGCCGCCATCAGGGGCGACACCCTGGTTTCGTACCTGCCGTTTTACGGCGTGGCGTACCGTGCCGATTATGCTTCGCACCAGTCGCCGTTCCATTTCACCCAACCGATAGAAAACTACCGGATGGAAAAGGAGAAAAAAGGATATCTTATTCATGCCGAAGTGAAGAACGGGATGGATTACCTCACGTACACATTCCGGGTATCCGGGTCGGGTTATGCCTCGCTGACCGTCACCAGCACCAACCGGCAAACCATTTCGTACAACGGAGTTGTTGAACCTGCCGGGGAAGTCAGCAAGAAAAAAGCGAACCGATAAAAAACCCGCCAGAAGCCTAAATTTCGAAAGGGAGTTTTCTCAGCAATTCAATTTTTTCGGGCGACACAGCGGCCATCATGGGGATGACTTCGACGCCGGCCCCGGCAGCCTCCTTCAGCAACCGGGCATAACCGGGATCGATCGCGGCGGCAGGGGCAAAAATTTCCACATCGGTCCGCTGGATGATGTAAAGCATCACAGCGCGCATCCCCTGTTTTTTTACTTCCATCAGCGTCTTCAGGTGTTTTTGCCCGCGCGTGGTCACGGCGTCGGGGAAAAGTGCGTATTTCCCTTCTTTCATCGTCACATTTTTTACTTCGGCAAAACATTTTTCGGTTTCGTTCTCGGCAAAAATGTCGAAACGCGAATCGCCGAACTGCACTTCGCGCTGAACATGAGTGTAATGTTCCATTCCCGGAATGGCCCCATCCCTGATGGCTTCGAAAGCCAGTTTATTGGGGTTCGCGGTGTTAATGCCCACCCAGCCGCCGTTAATTTCAATCATCTCCCAAGTAAAACGGGTTTTGCGCGACGGATCGTCAACCGGCGAAAGGAAAACAGCGGCGCCGTTTTCGAGGCAGCTTTTCATTGTGCCGGAATTGGTGCAGTGCGCCGTAACCACCGTACCGTCGTCTAACTGCACATCGGCCAGGAACCGCTTGTAGCGTTTGACCAAAGTCCCGTGAACCAGTTGTTGATGAAATTTCATTTTTCGTATGCTGTTATGAAAAACAAGAATAACCATTTTTCCCGGCAATGAAAAATCCTGCCGGAGTGGGGATTTAAAATCACATTAATAAGAATGTTTTTAAATTGTGGCTCTTCGTTTAAATAAACTCTGATGCATATTTGAAACATCAGTGAAACGCTGTAAATTTATATATACCCTAATGTTCTAACAATGAGAACATAACATATAAAACATCATTGCTTGGACTATTATCAAAGTAAAATTTAAATATCCGGGTATTATGAAAACTACAAAGCTGTTATGTCAAAAAAGAAGTATCCTGGTTGGAATACGCAGGATGTTGATTTTGCTGCTTTTTGCAGTATTTATGTTTTCCTGTCAGGAAGAAATAAATCCTTTAACGGAAAATAATGTGAACACAGAACAGTTGGCTGATTTGAAAAGTGCAGCAATAACTGTTTCAGAGATTGATGCTCTAATTGAAAAAATCGAGGGTTATGTTGCCAGCGGTATGATAGAGCCTGGCATTGCCAATTCACTGATTTCGAAACTGGAGAATGCGAAGAAAAGCCTTGGAAAGGGAAACCATAAAGCTGTCCTGAACCAGGTTGAGTCAGTAATCAACCAGCTCGGCGCTTTGGCAGATACTGGTACAATTGACGATGGTTTAGGAGAAGAGTTGCTTGATGATGCCATTGATATTCCTAAAGAAGATTCGGGCTGCGGAGGCGATTTTACAGATCCCCGTGACGGGAAAGTTTACAAAACAGTAAAAATTGGAACACAGTGCTGGATGGCTGAAAACCTTGCTTACCTGCCTTCAGTTACTCCCCACACAACTACGTCAGACTATATACCCTATTTTTATGTTTATGGTTTTGGGAATTCAAATGTTGAGGAAGCCAGGCAAATGGAAAGCTACCTGAAATATGGCTCTCTGTATAACTGGCCAGCAGCAGCCAATGCCTGTCCGGCCGGGTGGCACCTGCCTTCGGATACAGAATGGAACCAGCTTGCCCAGTATATTGATTCCCAAAAAGGCCCATATGAAAACGATGAATGGGAGTGGAAAGAACTTGGAATCCATCTAAAGTCAATCAGCGGATGGGATTGGGATGGAAATGGTACCGATGATTTCGGATTTAAAGCGTTACCATCTGGTTATATGCTTAACGGGAGCGTTAATGGTCAGGGACAATCCTGTCAGTGGTGGGCATCAACGAAATACACCGATGGGCCATATTCTTACAGGCGACAGTTGTATTCAATCACAAACACATTTGTTATGGGTTACTCTCAAGATATTAATGCTTTAAGTGTGAGGTGTATTAAGGATAACTGAAATTAAACCTGTTGTACGGATTGAATGTAAGTACTCAAGGTTCAAAATCACTCTAAGCGTAACCGAAGTGTGAATTAATTAATTCCCCTGCCCATAGAAGCCAGCTTTTGTCCGAACCGGAAGATAAAATATTTTTATACCTTTAACCCCGCTGCCGCCCAGCTACCGCGCGAATCCTTTCGCGTGGTTAAGAAGCAGGTTCACCAAAATTTATTAATTTTATCCATTCCTGAAAATGTATGGTTTTATGAGCCGCAACTACAGATTTTATAATCCGGATGGAGTATATTTTATAAGCTTTGCTGTTGTCGAGTGGCTGGACGTGTTTACCCGAAACGAATATAAAACCATATTAATCGACAGTTTGCGTTTTTGTCAGCAGAAAAAGGGGATGGAAATATTTGCCGGTGCATCATGATCAATTCAATACCGTTTCGTTAACGCTGTCAAGTCATTTTGACATTGACAGGTTAGGTGCCGCAGACTCGCTGACTTGTCAGCGTGCGTAGCTCCTGACAACGTCACACAAATAAATATGAATTGTAAAAGTTCTCCGCTACCCGCTACCGCGCCAATCCTCTCGCGTGGTTAAGCAGCAGGTCCACAAAAATTTCTGAATGCTATCCATTTCTGAAAATGCCGGGTTCATGAGAGAGGGGCCAAAATCCTTGCCCGATTATTTTTTTACAACTGCGTACGGGCAAACGGAACGGCATCCTGCCCGGCAAACTTATTGTTCAGGTATTTGTAATAACCGGTAATGGCAATCATGGCGGCGTTGTCCATGGTATATTCAAACTTCGGGATAACCAGGTTCCAGCGGTACTTTTTGGCATTTTCGCGCAACGCGTTCCGCAGTCCCGAATTGGCCGAAACACCACCGGCAACCGTTATTTCCTTTATCCCGGTTTCTTTGGCGGCTTTTTTCAGTTTCGCCATCAGAATATCGATGATGGTATATTGCAGCGACGCACAAAGATCGGCCTTGTTTTCCTCTATGAAATTTTCATTTTCTTTCAGGTTATCCCTTAAAAAATAGAGGAAACTGGTTTTTAACCCGCTGAAACTGTAATCGAACGCGGGGATGCGGGGTTTCGAGAAAACAAACCGGTGCGGGTTGCCCTGCTGTGCCAGTTTATCGACATACGGCCCGCCGGGATACGGCAGCCCCATCACTTTGGCGCACTTGTCGAAAGCTTCGCCGGCAGCATCGTCGATGGTTTGCCCAATAACTTCCATGTGAAGGTGGTCGCGCACGAGGATAATCTGCGAGTTCCCGCCCGAAACCAGCAGGCAAAGAAACGGAAATTGCGGAGGGGTAAATTCCCCTTCCTTTTCGCGGATGAAAAGCGCCAGCACATGCCCCTGCAAATGGTTTACCTCGATGAGCGGAATACCCGAAGCCAACGCAAAACCTTTGGCAAACGATGTGCCCACCAGCAGCGACCCCAGCAGTCCCGGCCCGCGGGTAAACGCCACGGCCGAAATCTCGTTTTTTGCAATCCCGGCCTTTTTTATAGCCAGATCAACCACCGGGATGATGTTTTGCTGGTGTGCCCGTGAGGCCAGTTCGGGGACGACCCCGCCGTACTCCTCGTGGACTTTCTGTCCGGCCACCACATTCGATAAAATCATGCCGTCGCGGATGATTGCCGCCGACGTATCGTCGCACGACGATTCAATCCCCAGTATCGTAATATTTTTTTTTCCGTTCATCATACAACCATCCCGTTTCCAAGCGTTAATTTTCGGGTATGTTTTTTGTACCTGCCGAACCGGTTTTAATTATTTTTTTTATTAAAACCGTTCGGTTAAAAAAACGTACCATTCTACTCACTATTTTTACCCGAAAAAATATAAGTTCGAACCATTAAAAACGCAAAAATATCAAAAAAGGCTGGAAAATAACGACGATTGTCCTGGCGGTGATGCTGATATTGCCGGTGGCCGGTTATTTTGCCCTGCAAAACAGCAGGGTACAGACTTTTTTGACCCAATGGATTGCAGCCCGGGTATCGGAACAAATCAATTCGAAAATCAGCATTGGCCGGGTCGATATCTCTTTTTTCAAAAAAATAATCCTCGAAGACGTGCTGGTGGAAAGTCAAAACCGCGACACGTTATTTTACACGCAACACCTTTCGGCAAAAATCGACACGTTGCGGTTCAGGGCACGAAAAATTACCATCGACCAGTTTACCTTTACCAACAGCAAAATCAATATTGAACGTGACTCGGTCAGCCATTTCAATTTCAGCTTTTTACTCGATTCACTGAAAACCGAAAAAGACACATCGGTTTTCTGGCTTGTCCGCTGCAACCGGTTCGGGTTTCACGAAGCCAATATATTATACAAAGACTTGTATGCGAACGACCAAAAAGCGTATTCCATACTTGACATGAACATTGATATTTCGGATTTTTCAAGCCGGGAAGATTCGGTCCGGTTCCGCATCAACGACTTCAGGCTGAACGACGGGAAGTCGCTTTCGCTGGAACATTTGTCTGCCGGCTTTACTTTTTCGCAGAACAAGCTCCACCTGCAACAGTTCAACCTTCAAACCCTGCAATCGGGAATCAGCGATTCGGAGGTTTCGGTTTCATTCGGCGAAGCAGGAAAACCCCTTTTATCCGACCTGAACTACGACATCCGCCTTTCCAGTTCCAACATCAGTTTTTCCGAAATTGCAGAACTGGTGCCCGCGATAAAGGGAATGGACCAGGAAGTGTTTGTTTCGGGACAGGTTTCCGGAAATTTATCCGATATAAAAGGGAAAAACCTGATGATGAAAACCGGACAAAACACCTCCGCTTTTTTCGACTTTTCCATCAACGGAATGGACAACCTGGAAACCATGTTCCTGTTTATCGATTTGAAACAGTCGAAAACCACGTTCAGCGATATCAGTAAAATAAAACTGCCCGGCACATCGAATATCAGGCAACTCAGTTTTCCCAAAGCGTTGTACAATTCAGGGATTCTCTCGTACAAAGGAAATTTCACCGGCTTTTTAACTGATTTTGTAACGTATGGTACCTTTTCGAGCCGGATGGGCATCCTGACCACCGACATTTCGGTTACCCCCGAGGCCGGTCAGATGGTGGCTTTCAGGGGAAAACTCCAAACCACCGATTTTCAACTGGGCAAATTCTTCCAAATAGGTGAAGTTGGAAAATTTACTTTTAACGGAAACGTGGATGGCCGCTACAACAAAAACAAGGAAACCATCAACGGAAATTTTATTGGGTACATCAACGAAATAGAAATTCGTGATTATACCTACAAAAACATCCTTCTCGACGGAACGCTCGACAACAGGATGTTCGACGGGATGCTGACCATCGACGACCCGAACCTCAATTTCGATTTCTCCGGAAGAGTTGACTTTAATCCCGAAATTCCGGTTTTCAATTTCGACCTGGATTTAATAAAAGCCCGCCCGGGATTACTCCACTGGGGCAAACATTATCCCGAATCGGAACTGGCTTTTCAAATGGCGGCCAACTTCAAAGGCGACCGGCTCGATAACCTCGAAGGTTCCATTGTACTAAAAAATGGCGAATATATAAACCATAACGGGAAACTCGACCTGAGCGGGACAGAACTAAAATCAACCCCCGGAAAAACAGCCGACAGCCTGAATTTCACCTCCCCGGTTCTGGATATAAATATCTACGGGAAATACCACTTCCAGAGTATTGTGAATGCTTTTGAGAAAAGCGCCAGCCACTTTTTGCCGGCCATCCATTATAAAAAACTGGCCAATGCCCGGAACAACAATTTCAACTTCCAGATAGAAGCTAAAAACCTGGATGGACTCACCTCCGTTTTTTCTCCGGGTTTATCGGTTGAAACGCCATTCCTGTTATACGGCAAATTCGATTCAGAAAATTTCGACCTTGAACTGGAAGGCAGTATCCCCGGATTTCATACCCAAAACATTTGGGTAAAAAATATTTTTATCGGGAATAAACCGGTGGACGACCGGTATGAATCGAAATTCAGGTTTGGCGAAATTGTACTGAAAAACCAGATGTCGCTTTACAACCTGACCGTGGATTCAAAAATTGCAGGCAATGTGCTCGACAACCAGATTTCGTGGAGCAATTATCACGGACTGACTTACAGCGGAACGGTTAACACTCGTTCGGTTTTCTCGGAGAACCCTGTTTCCGGACTTCCGCACATCGAAATGGAAGGGTTTCCGTCGAAAGTGTTTATTGCCGATTCGGTTTGGGAAATTGCCCCGTTTACGGCAACCATCGATACCTCGTCCATCGAAATCAACAATTTCAGTTTTTTCAATAAAAACCAGAAGTTCGCGGTCAACGGGAAAATTTCGGAAGACAAATCTCAAAACCTCTCGCTGCAACTTGAAAACATTGATTTGAGCAACCTCGGTACTTACATGGGAAAGGAAATCAAGATAAAAGGCACAGTGAATGGTACAGCCGGGA
>CAZHKI010000073.1:0-11534 GCA_964533365.1 uncultured Maribellus sp.
TTTTGGGTTCCACCGCATATACTTTGGCTTTAAAAGTTTCCGGCATTCCGTCGATGACAAAATCAATGGGAAAGCCTGGGGAAACTTCTCCGGCATACCGTTCGGGTATCGAGAATTCAATTTTCAGCGGTTTGATTTTAACCAGCCGGACGATTTTTGTTTGCGTGGTGGCAAAAGCACCTTCACTAATCATTCGCAAACCTACAATCCCATCGAACGGGGCCCGTAATTCGGTTTCGGCAATCCGGGCTTCCAGCAGTAAAATATCGGCTTGCTGCGACTGAAGTTCGGTGGCAACCTGGTCGTAACTTTCGCGGCTGATGGCATCGCGGTCGAGCAGTTGACGCTGCCTGAATTCCTTTTCTTCGGTTAATTTTCGCTGGGCCTGAAGTTTTAACAGTTGTGCCTGTAATGGCCTGTCGTTGATTTTTGCCAGGAGATCGCCTTTTTTTACCCGCGTACCTTCTTCAAAAAAAATGTTGGTTACTTTTCCCGAGGTTTCAAACGACAGTTCAACTTCTTCATCGGGCAGCAGCGATCCGGTGCTGTAAATGAGTTCATTCATTTGCGTGGGTTCAATGAGGTACCCACTGGCAAACAGGGTTTGCTGACCGCCGCGCCCCGAACCTTGCCGTATCATCGATGTGTCGCCCTGTCCTGATTTTAAAAAGGGTTTTAACTTTGGGTATAAAATCATTCCTGCCAGTAATATAACGGTCAGAATGGATATGGATAACCTGAAAATCTTTTTTGTGGCCACAGTTTTAATTTTTAATTCATAACCTACTTCCGGATCCTGGTAATTAAATTTGCCGGAATTGTTTGACTTTGGTTGTGCTAAAAGGTTAAATGAGAAATTATATTTTTTTGAAAAAAAAGTTTCCCTGATTTCTGAAATGTTGTATCAGCGGGGGTTTACAAATCGAAATCGCCGGCAGCTTCGGGCTGGTAAATGATTTCGTCAATCTTAATTTTTGTAAGTCCCGCGGGAACGACCCACTCCACTTCATCTCCGACTTTATATCCGATTAAAGCTGTTGCAATGGGCGAGAAAATGGAAATTTTATTTTCCCTGATGTTGGCTTGTTTTGGATACACAATTTGAAATTGTACCTGTTTGCTGCTGTTTAAAAAGCTGATTTTTACAATTGAATTCATCGTCACGACGTTCGACGGAATAGCTTCCGGTTCAACTATTTTGGCAGAATCCAGTTCCAATAACAGTTTTTCGGCTTCAGCCTTACTAATCGACTTTAATTGTTTTGCGTCGCTGATGTAATTCTTAATTCTTGAATAATCCAGCCGGTTAATAATGATTTTTTCCATCTTGGTGAAATTTAAATTTTTATAAACCTGCAAAGATACCAATTATTTGATCAAAAAGGAATTGTTGTTTTTAGGGTTGTCCGTTTTATTAAAGTTTCAGGATCATACTGACACCGAACCGGGGAGTTACCCGAATGGTATAACCCTCGTATAATCCATCCATTATTTTTGTGTTGTCGGAAATCAGGTGAGAGGCGCCAGCTTCGGGCTGAATAAACCATTTTTTGGAAAGCATAAATTCGCGCGCAAAAAACAGGCTGAAATACGAAAGGTAACCTTCCCGGTGATGATTGCTGCGGTACGAAGCGGTAACGGCTGAATTCACCGTCCAATGTTTTTGCCCGCTTTTTTCGTTTAATTTTCCAAAATACCACGCGTGATTAAGGGTTGCCGAGTAATAATCATCCGGGAGCAGGTTCGTTCCCAGTCTGAAATCAATCCGGCGGGTGGGTTGGTAGTTGTACCTCAACCCAAAATGACAGATTTCAGGAATTGAATACCCGGCGCTTAAATCCAGTTTTCCTGATTTTTCGCGGGCAGTGGAAAATGTTGACTGGAACAGGAAGAAAATAATTATGACCGTAAAAAAGCTGGGTTTCATTTTAGTTTAAGTGAAGATGTTTGTTCTGTTCGAATGGTTGCGTTGAAACCAATCCAAGTTGGTTATTTTATATCGGTTTCCAGACTCTTTTTTTATTTTTCTCTTCTTTTTCGCGAAATGCTTTTTCCAAATCGATGGCTTTGCGATTGGCAATGGCACAGAGATAAATCAGAATATCGGTGAGTTCGTCGCCAATTTCAGTGAAATTTGAATTGTAATCCACTGCAATTCCCTCCGATTTGCGGACAGCTTTAAAAAGTTCGCCTACCTCTTCGCCCAACAGCAGGCATTTGTCGATGATGTTCTGTTGAGCAAAACCGCGTTCGTTTTCCAGTTCGGTAACATAATCCTGAATATTTTTCAGGGTTGGATTTTGGTTTAATTTGGGCATGTTTTTTTGATTTTAAAACTGCATTATAGCATTTTTTACTTTTTCGATCAAAGCGGGAACTTTTTGGTAGGGATCGCCGGCGCCCAGGGTTTCCAGCGGCAAATAACCGCGGTAGCCGCCTTCCCTGATGATTCTGAAAAGTCTGACAAAATCGGTTGGCACTTCTTTTCCGTCAATCCAAACGTTTTCCTTGATTTGCCAGGTTACGGCATATTTCAGGTTTTTTTGTATTTCTTTGTACGGATCGTCCTGCCGGTAACTGCCAATGTCGAGGTTTAACCCCAGCCACTCCGAATCGACCATTTCAAAAATACAGTCAACATCGGAGGCTGTTTTTAAAAAGTCATTGTGGTTTTGAATGGCAATCATCACTCCAAAATTTTTTCCGTATTCGCAGCATTCTTTGAGGTCGCGGGCCATCCACCCAAAAACCTGGTCGCGCGAAAATCCTTCGTGCGGGTTGGTTCCGGCGAAAACGCGCAGATTCGGGATTCCCATTTTTGCGGCAGTTACAATCCATTTTTTTATCATTTCAATATCAGCTTTCCGGCTATTCTCATCCGGATTGGCAAAATCGTTGCGTACACCGGTCCCGCTGATATCAAGCCCGTGCAAAAATGCTTGTTGTTTGAATTTTATCAGAAATTCATCCGGCGGGACACCGGGATACCCCGGAAAGTAGTACCCGGTTGGATCGATGGCGTCGAAATTGTATTCCGCACAAAAATCGAGCATATCATACAAATCAATTTTCTTTTCCATCAAAAGGGTATTGAAGGAATAAAGATTTAAGCTGAGTTTGAATTTATGGCCGAATTCCGGGTTGACTGCTGTTGCTGCTGAACCGGTTGCCAGCACATTGAACCCGGAGGTAACGAACGGTACAGCCAGCGCCGATTTTAAAAAATGACGGCGTGAATTGGTACTTTCCATGGTTTGAAATTTTTCCCAAATTATAAAAAAAATCAGGCAAAAACCTTTTCCGGAATTTCATTTTAACCGGACACTGATAAATGGCGCGAAACGTTTGGACAAATCAGGAAGATTAATTTTTTTTCACTTCGAGCAAAAATCCGCTTCCGTGGATGTTCTTGATTTCGATGTTCGGATCGCCGGCGAGGTATTTGCGCAATTTGGTAATGAACACATCCATACTCCGGGCCGTGAAATAGCCATCGTCGCCCCAGATTTTGCGCAGGGCTGTATCGCGCGACAGCAATCCGTTCTGGTTCTGGCAAAGCAGTTTCAGTAAATCCGATTCTTTTGGCGAAAGTTTTTGGGTCAGGTCATTCCGGGTTATTTGCCGCAGTATCGAGTCGAACCGGTACGAACCGATGTAAAAAACCGCTTCGTTACCTGCCGGTTCGGCGCTCTGCCGTTTGATGATAGCCTGAATTTTACACAGTAAAACTTCGGTATCAAACGGTTTGGTGATGTAGTCGTCGGCGCCTGCATTGTAACCTTTTAAAATATCTTCTTTCAGTGTTTTGGCGGTAAGAAAAACCAGCGGTATGTTTTTGTCGGCTTTCCTGATTTCGGCAGCAATGGTAAAACCATCGACGTTGGGCAGCATCACGTCGAGGATGGCAATGTGGTATTCGCCGTTCAGGAATTTGGTTACCGCAAATTTCCCGTCGTCAACCCAGGTTACTCGGTAGTCGTTTAGTTCGAGGTACGATTTTAGTACCGCCCCGAAACTGAGGTCGTCTTCCACCAAAAAAATATGATAGTTCTGTTCCATAAATTCGTTGCAATCGGTGAATGATTTTGCTGAACGGCCTGTTTTGTTGTTTTTTTTATTTCAGATAAACGTATTCAATTTTTTTCATTCTTCACGAAGTACAGAATTTTACTCTCTGACAAAAGGCAAAAACAAATCGAACTTGCTCCCTTTTCCGGGTTCACTCTGTACCGAAATGGTTCCGCGGTTGGCTTCCACAACTGCTTTAGCATAACTCAATCCCAGCCCGAACCCTTTTACATTATGAATATTTCCGCTGGTTTGCCGGTAAAACCGTTCGAATATTTTGCCTTGTACAGTCCGGGTCATCCCAATTCCCTTGTCTTCAACCGAAATGACCACTCCGTTTGTTTTGTTGACTGTTTTTACAGTAATTTCGGGCTGGCCGGGAGAATATTTGTTGGCGTTATCGAGCAGGTTGTAAATCACATTGGAGAAATGAGTTTTATCGGTGGTAACCACTGAATTCATGGCGTTCAGGTTGGTTTCTATCATTCCTCCCCGTTTTTCCACCTGCAGGATAATGCTTTGTACGGCGTCTTCAATCAGTTCGTGAACATTTACCGGTTCCCAGTGAAAATCAAATTCTTTTTTATCGAGCCTGGCGATGGTAAGGATATCTTCCACCTGTCGGTTCATGCGGGTGTTTTCTTTTTTTATCATCCCGGCGAAATAGCGGATTTGCCCGGGATCATTCAGCACTTTTTCGTTGACGATGGAATCGGTGGCTACCGAAATGGTGGCAATGGGAGTTTTAAATTCGTGGGTCATGTTGTTGATGAAATCTGATTTCATTTCCGAAATTTTCTTCTGGCGGATGATGAAAAAAATGCTCAGCCCAAAGGTTACCAGAATGATGAGCGAAAAGAGAAACGACGCCACCAGCAACCAGTTGATGGAACGGTAAATAAAACTTTCGCGGCCGGGAAAATAGACGGAAAGTTTCAGGTTCTTTTGGAAAATATCGTTGGGATAAAGGTTGATTTTGTATTCAGAATGAAGGAGATGAAGAGAATCAGTAACCGTGCTGTCGTTTTTCAGGAAAGTACTGTCGCGCAGGATTCCAAACTCAAAGCTGATGGGAATGCTTTGGTTTTCCAGCTCTTCCGTCAGAATTTTATTAATCAGGGAGTAGTCGATTTTTTGCACATCCCAGCTTGCAATTTCGGTGGCCACGCGGTTGGCCATGTTTCTCAGCCGTCCGGCTTTTACTTCCACACGGTGGGTAATTTCGGGTGAAATAACCGTGAAAGTGTCAAGTTGCGACAAAACAGAATCAATTCGGGTGAGACCGGGAGAATAGATAGCGAAAATGGAATCCATTTCAGCCGTTAATAACTCGTTTTTACTGATGATAATCTGATCCCCTGATCTTTTCCCATTCATTATCATTTGTCGGCTGCCCGACAAGTCAGTGTCTTTTTCGAAGTTAAAAGTGTAGGTTTCCACCTGGGAAATACTGTCGGAATTGAGCCTGATTTCCACCCGGGAATTTTTGTTTCCGGGACTGAAACGCCGGATAATCCGCGGCACACGCGGTGGTTTTTTTATTGAATCGGGAGGCAGAATATTGATTGAAGGTGGCATCCGGTTAAAATCGAAATCACTAAAATGGTTTTTCCACCGGATTGAATCGGTAAAAACCATCTGGTTCATTACGGTAAAATGGTGAATGTTTTCCAGTTTGTTGACCGTATTATTAAGCGCTTCGTTAACACTGCGGCTGAACAATTCGTTTTTCACCCCAATGGCATGGTTCAGCCAAACCAGTTGCACGGCAATAATACCTGAAATGGATATTCCCATTAGTATAAGCAGTCCGGTAATGATTTTTTTGTTCATGATTCAAAAATAGAGAAAATCAAATGGTAAATTTCAATTTTAACTTTTCCTTAACAGATTTTAACCGGGTTTTAACTGTTTGATAGTATGGGTGTAAGCTATCTTTGTTTCAGAAATTGAAAACAAATTAAGATTAATTATGATGAAACGATTGATTGGAATTACAGGAATTCTGGTAATGGCTTTTTTTATGCTCAGTTCTTTTTCTTTGCGCGAAACACCGCAGGATCCACCCCGTGGGAAAAAAACCGTGCGCCATATTAAAATGGTGAAAGTAGATGAGAATGGTGAAAAAGTGGAACTCGATACGGTTATCCGCCACGATAAAATATTTGTCTGGCAAGGCGATACGCTGGATGTTGACAGCCGAATGAAATGGTTTCCGAAACATCAGTTAGAATCCGACTCGCTGTTGCGGAATTTCGATTTTCAATTTGAAATGGATGAAGACAGCGCCGGGAATGTTTTCATCATGCGCCCGGACAGAATGCACCATCCTATTGTTCCTGGTGTTCCCATGCCCCCTCATGCCCCTGATGTACTGATGCTCCGGAATGGCGCGAATGCCAATGTGATCGATTTGAGCGACCCCGGGATTATTTCATTCAAAAAGAAAAAGATGAGCGGCAAGCGTGAAAAAATCACCGTAATCCGTCACGAACCCGAAGAGAAGGATGTAAAACGAGTGGAAAGAATCATTATCCATGACAAAGGAAACGACCCGGTACTCATGGATGGCAATACCGGTATTCGTAAAATGATGATCAAAATATCCGATGATGCTACCCCGGAAATTATTCAAGAAGAAAAGAAAGTGGAAATAAAAGTGGAAGAAAACGGAAAAAGCAATTAAACAGCAAAAACAGAAAACAGACGAATTTATTTGATTTTAGGTATTCGTTTCAAGTGGCCGGTTCTTCAATGAACTGGTCACTTTTTTTACTTTCCACTTTCACTCGTCAAGTTTATTCCGTTTATTTTTTTTAAAAATATTAGTACTGTTTTTTTGTTTGAAAATATTTTTAGTTTTGTAGGACATAAGGAACATATACCATATAAAAAATGGAATTCAATAAAGTTGTAGTGAAAGCCGTAACACTGGTCGATCAGGTAGAAGAACAAATCCTGAATTATATTGTAACGAAGAAGTTAACTTCGGGAAGTGAGATCCCATCAGAACTGGTTCTTGCTGAAAATCTGAATGTCGGGCGAAATGTGGTACGTGAGGCATTAAGCCGTTTACGCATGTTGGGCATTGTTGAAAGCCGTAAACATAAAGGAATGGTCGTGAGGGAACCCGATGTGATGAAATGTTTTAACAAAGTGGTGAATCCCTATTTGTTAAGCAAGCAAAGTATTCTCGACCTTCTTGATTTAAGGGTTTCCATCGAGTCGGGAATTAGTGAACTGATCATTCAGAATATTGATGATAAAGACATTGATGAGCTGGAATCCATTGTTTCGCGGCACATTTATCAGGAGGATATGAAGTTAAAGGTGGAAAATGAGATTGAATTTCACTCAAAACTTTACCGCATTACAAAAAATCAGGCCATCATCGATTTGCTTGAGATGGTATTGCCGCTGTTTAGTTTTGTCCATGAGAAATTTGAAGACTTCAAACCCTTCAACGAAAGAAACAAAGGGAAACTGGTGAAGCACGAAGACTTGATTCCATTATTAAGGCAACGCGACGTAGAGGGTTACCGAAATGCCATTTACAACCACCTGAAAGCATATTCAGAATACATTAAACAAATCAGAAATATTAATTAATAAAAAATTGTATGAATTTCAGACATTTTGAGGGGTTGATTGCCGCCACATTTACCCCTTTCGATACAAAAGGGGAACTGAATCTGAACATTATTCCGGAGTATGCCCGCCGGTTAAAAGAAGATGGAGTCAAAGGGGTATTTGTTTGCGGTTCTTCCGGCGAAGGTCTGTTAATGGAAAATGGGGAACGAAAAGCAGTGGCCGAAGCCTGGATTCCTTTTTCGGAAGAAGATTTCCGGGTTATTGTACATGTGGGCAGTACCAGTTCCAAAATGGCAGGTGATTTGGCTGCTCATGCGGCTTCCATTGGCGCCGATGCTGTTGGTTGCATGGGCCCTTGTTGTTTCCAGCCGCGCGATGCGCACAGTTTAACAGCCTTTTGTGCCGAAGTCGCTTCAGCGGCGCCCGAACTTCCTTTCTATTATTATCATATTCCGGGAACATCGGGTGTGCATGTTAAAATGGACGAATTTTTAAATGAAGCAGCAACCGTGATTCCCAATCTGGCCGGGATAAAATATACTTTCCCCAACCTGATGGAAATGCTGGAATGCATGACAATGAAAAACGGGAAGTTTGATATTTTACATGGACAGGACGAAGCGTTGCTGGCAGGGCTAACCATGGGTGCAAAGTCAGCAATTGGTACTACCTATAATTTTATGGCCCCGGTTTTTAATAAACTGATTGATCAGTTTAAAATAGGTGAAACTGCAGAGGCGCTTAAAATTCAAACGCAAATAAACCAGGTTATTCAGGTTTTACTCTCCACCGGCAGCGCTATTTCAGGAGGAAAAGCAATGATGAAAATGGCCGGAATTGATTGTGGCCCCTGTCGTCTCCCGCTTTCAACATTAACTGTTGTACAGGAAAAACAATTTAAGGAAGATTTGGAACAGGTAGGGTACTTCAAACTCATCGGCTGATGAGCCGGTTTTTTGCCATATTGTTCATCTTTTTCCTTATCAGTTCATGTACGGTTAAGGAACACCGGGATATTCTTGCTGAAAAGTCGCAGGAATTCCTGGTGCAAACGCTTGAAAACAGTACCCGGTGGGAAAAAATTCACGTTGCCGAGGAACTGTTGGCGCTGGGATATGCTGCGGGAATAAAGGAACAGTTTACCAAAGAACTCGAGTTATTTGCCGACACTCCCCAATACCGGATTGGTATCTGGCGTGTGCTGGCACGCGAAGCACAGACGGACACCGAACGGAAAATGTGGATTGACGAAATGGCCCGGGTGTATGCCGATATTTCTCAACCCGACCGTTTGCATGCTGCCGAAAGCCTGGCAAAACTGAATGTTAACCTTCGTGAAATTGCTCCTGGTTTAGTCGGTTCCGATTTGGCAGGCAGCGATACCCTGATGCAGGCTTTTGTTCTTTGGGGAAGTTCGGTTTCTGCAAATCGCGACAGCACCGATTATCGTACATTGATGTCAATGGTTGAATCGCCTGTGGAAACATTCCGGAAAATTGGAGCTTATGCTTTGGGATTTTGTTCCGCTCTTCCGCAGGATTATCGCAGCGTTCTTTCAGAAAAAGCGGTATCCGAGCCGGAAACATCCAGGGCAAAGGTTTATCTGTTAAAAGCTGCCTTTTTATTTCCTGCCGGCGATTCCACTTTTGCATTCCTGAAAACGGAATTATCCCATTTCCTTTCATCGTCCCAAAAATATGCCCGGGTTGAAGCTGCCCTGGCCCTTGCCGAAAGAGGGACAGAAGACGACTTGTTGCTGCTGGAGGAAGTTTTTGAGAATGAGGGTTCAGCCTTTCATCTTTTGGAAAATGAACTTGCCGACATACGGGCTGCTTCGGCGTATGCCATTTTACGCATCACGCAACGCACCGGTAGCGGAATGGCTTTGCCCGACTGGCTGATTCTTGTGGCGTACGCATTTTTAATGCTGGGGATTGGTTTCTTTTATTCGAAAAAAAACAAGGATGCCGAAGATTATCATCTGGGCGGGCGTTCGATGAATCCCGTGCTGGTTGGCCTTTCGTTGTTTGCAACCATACTGAGTACGCTGAGCTATTTATCGTACCCCGGCGAAATGGTAAAATACGGGCCGGTTATTTTCACCAGCCTTATTTCGTTTCCGGTTGTCTATTTTATTGTAGGCTGGTTGCTGATTCCCCGTTTTATGAAAATGAGGGTGACCAGTGCTTACGAAATCCTTGAGATCAAAATCGGGCCGGGAGTCAGGATTTTAGGCACTTTCTTTTTCTTATCCCTGCGATTGTTGTGGATGGCCACCATTATTTATGCAACAGTCAACACAGCTATCATTTCAATATTTGGGATTCAAAAAAGTTTTGTTCCGCTGATATGCCTGGTTATGGCCGTAATAACCGTGATTTACACTTCGATGGGCGGATTGAAAGCTGTGGTGATTACCGACTCTTTGCAAACCGTTATCCTGATTCTGGGAGCCTTGCTCACGCTTTTTATTATTGCCATTCATCTCGGATCTTTCCAATCAATTTTCCCGGATAAAATGCCAGAGCATTGGGAACCAATAACCTGGGGGCTGGATGCCGGAAAGCGGATGACCGTGGGGAATGCGATTCTGATGGTTTTCGTTTGGTACATCTGCACCGCCGGCTCCGACCAAATGGCCATCCAGCGTTATCTGGCCACCAAAGATGTCCGTTCGGCCAGAAAAACGTTCCGGATTTCGGTCATTACCAATTTTTTGGTACAATCGTTACTGGCAGTTGTTGGATTGGCCTTACTGGCTTATTTTACCAAAAAGCCTTATGAATTGCCGGCAGGTGAAACAATTTTTACTTATGCCGACTCACTGTTCCCCTGGTTTATTGTGATAGGACTGCCAGTCGGGGTGACCGGTCTGGTAACTGCCGGATTAATTTCGGCTGCCATGTCAAGCCTCTCATCCGGACTGAATTCATCGTCATCGGTTATTTCAGAAGATATTATGAAACGCTTTTTCCCTTCAAAAGCGAAGGGTGATTACCTGAAACAAGCGCGGATAATATCAGTAATCATCGGGGGAGTGGTGACATTGTTGTGTTTACTGGTAGGTTATGTACAGGGAAACTTACTGGAAGTGGTCATTAAAGTGGTGAACCTGTTTGTTGCCCCTCTTTTTGTGTTGTTTTTTATGGCCCTTTTTATTCCGTTTGCTACACAGAAGGCCACAATTGCCGGGGGATTGTTGAGCGTGGCAACTGCCATTGCCATCGCATTTTTTGAAATATTCGGGCTTAAGGTTTTGTGGATTATGCCGGTTGCGTTTATTATCGGGATATCTGTCGCATGTTTTATTAGCGCAGTCGAAGTATTCATTTTTAAAAAACTAAATACAAATCATAATGAAAAAATGGAAAACTAAAACGTTGTTTTTTCTCTTTTTGTACTCTCTTGCCATTTCGTTGCAAGCTGTACCGGAAGATTCCCCCCAAAATATAAAGGTGAAAAAAATATGGGATTCGGCGGCTCATAATGCTTTTACCGATTTGATAAAATTCAAAGGAAATTATTATTGTTCGTTTAGAGAAGGCTCGGGCCATGTTCCCGGTACCGATGGAGTGGTCAGGATACTGAAGTCGAAAGATGCTGAAAATTGGGAAAGCGTTGCGTCGCTTGAAAAACAGGGAATTGACCTGCGCGATCCCAAGTTGTCGGTCACCCCCGATGGGCGGATAATGGTCATCATTGGAGGTTCTGTATATAAAGACGGCAAATTGCTTGGACGCGAGCCCCAGGTTTCTTTTTCCGATAAATCAGGGAAACGGTTTTCCAGTCCGGAAAAAGTAACGATTGCCCCGGAAATTGTATCGTGGGGCGACTGGATTTGGCGCGTAACCTGGTACAAGGGTACGGGGTATGCC
>CAZHKI010000074.1:0-11516 GCA_964533365.1 uncultured Maribellus sp.
TTTCAGGTACGTAGAAACATTTACATCCGATAAATTTGCTAAGATTGATAACATATGTAAAAATAGTTGTTAGACAGGGTATAAATATAATATACAAATGTTTCGATTAATGGTTACAATATTTACAGGCGTTTTATGTATAATTTTGCACTATACCAATTCAGGCAAATTCTAAAATTGAACTACTAATTACTTATTTCAATAAATTTCATAAAAGTACATGAAATCAATTTCTGTAATTTAATTTGTGGAAAAGATAATATAATGAATAATTCAAACCAATAATAAATTAATATTAATAATTTATTATTCAGTGTATGAGTAATTTAAAATAAATTATCTAAAGTGAAATATATCCTATTTATACACTGTTTGATAATAGGTATAAAATTATTTAAAAATCAAATATATAAATTGTTGATAATCAGAGTATTCATTAAGATTATATAAAGTGTTTTACAATTTATATTCAAGTGGAATTCCGCATTCATTGATTTATCTTTCTTTGTTTCAATGTTGCAGTTCTCATATTTATTCGTTACATTTGTATATTGCTAATTTTAAAAAATGTTGATTGAGATATTTTTAGCATCTATTGTTTGATAATCAAAAGATTAATGAAAGATCGGATTAAAGAATATATTGATTACAAAGGCATTTCACCAGGAGAATTGGCAGGATTACTGGACGTTCAACGTTCCAATATTTCTCATATTTTAAATGGAAGAAATAAGCCAGGCGCTTCTTTTATTGAGCGTTTCCTTACTGTTTTCCCTGAATTGAATGCTAGATGGCTAATGACAGGTGAGGGTAATATGCTGGATGAAACAAATAGAGAA
This sequence comes from uncultured Maribellus sp., assembly GCA_964533365.1. Taxonomy (GTDB): domain Bacteria; phylum Bacteroidota; class Bacteroidia; order Bacteroidales; family Prolixibacteraceae; genus Draconibacterium. Next base: position 840 of record CAZHKI010000074.1, read on the forward strand.
GAAAGAGAGAACATCATTAATCATGAATTACCTCCGATACCTAAAGAATCAATTAAAACTAGTAAAAGTAATCCAGAATCAAAACGTTCCATCGACAAAGTAGTTTTGATTTATAAAGATGGTTCATTCTCGGAACATAATCCATTCTAAGATCTTTATTGCTTCTTTTCCATTAATAACAATGCTTTGAATAGTATACTTGCTCAAGGCATTCATGTTCAAATTCGTAATCACTTAAATAATACCAATACATAAGTTTTGCATATATTCTGTTTTAATATAGTTTGTACATTTTTATCATATAGCATTCTATTCAGAATATCATCTAATCCCATTTCAGAATATTTTTAATTAAATTAAAAAAATCGACACAATAAGTGTAAAGATCAAGTACAAATGTACTGCGTGTTTGTAATTTATGATATTTAATTGTAAACAATGTTTTATAACATGAGTTGTTGTTATATTTAATGTTTGCAAATGTAAATTATAAATATACATTTGTAGTGTTGTTTTGCATGTTTGTTTTTACATATTACAATTGGATTTACAAAACCCAGGATAATTTCAATATTGATTTAAAGTACAGAAGTAGCGGACCGTCATTTACGACGGTCTTTTTTTGCTATAGTTAATAACTCAAAAAATTGGAAAGTCAATAATTAGTTATCTTTGCCTGCAAATTGTGGCAATATGAGTAAAAAGAAAGTTTCAAATTTTGTTGTTATTGAGAATAAAGCTTTAAATTCCACAAACTTTCAGATTCAATTAAAAGCTTCAGAGCCATTACCTGAAATTTATCCGGGGCAATTTGTGAATATTGAAATTAAAAATTCGAATGAAATTTTTTTACGTCGCCCCTTTTCAATCTTTAATGTTGATTATTTGAATAATACCATATCGATCATTGTGAAAATTTTGGGTCGCGGTTCATCAAAACTGTCTGAAATTTCAAAAGGTGAAACGCTTAGTATTGTCTATCCATTGGGAAAAGGATTTTCAATACCGAAAAAAAATGAAAAAGTTCTGTTGATTGGCGGTGGAAGCGGTGTAGCTCCTATTTTATTTTTAGCAAAAGAATCAAAGTTGCCCCCAGATAACATTGATATTTTAATCGGGGCCAGAACGGTTGTCGATCACATTGATGCTAAAAATTATTCTGAATTTGGTAATATTCATTATACCACTGAAGATGGTTCATTGGGGATAAAAGGTTTTGTAATTCATCACCCGGTTTTCTCATATGATTTGAAGAAATATGATAAAATTTTTGCTTGCGGACCCGATGCAATGATGAAAGCTGTGGCGCGTGAAGCAAAAATTCATAATATTTTTTGTGAAGTATCGCTTGAAAATTTGATGGCCTGCGGATTTGGTGTTTGCTTGTGCTGTATTGAACCTACAACAAAAGGTAATTTATGTGTTTGCTCTGAGGGTCCAGTTTTTAATATAAATGATTTGAAATGGTAGATTTAAACGTGAAAATTGATCAACTGGAGTTGAAAAATCCCGTAATGACAGCATCTGGAACTTCAGGATTTGCTCAGGAGTTGAATGATTTTTATGATGTGTCGCAATTGGGCGCCATATTATTAAAAGGTACTACATTAAATAACCGCGAAGGAAATCCGTATCCGCGAATGGCTGAAACTGCTTCAGGTATGTTGAATGCAGTTGGTCTGCAAAATAAGGGAGTGGATTATTTTATTGAAAAGATATATCCTGTCATCAAAGATTATGACACAACTTTAATTGCAAATGTCAATGGTTCCACTGTTGAAGAATACATTGAGGTTACAGAAAAAATAAATCAACTGGATAAAATCCCGGCTATCGAGTTGAATATTTCATGTCCCAATGTGAAAGAAGGAGGTATGTCGTTTGGTATTAGTTGCCCAAGTGCCGCTGCTGTTACCCGCGAAGTTAGACGTGTGTTCAACAAAACCCTGATTGTAAAATTATCCCCCAATGTTACTGATATTACTGAGATAGCCAAAGCGGTTGAAGCAGAGGGAGCAGATAGTGTCTCTTTAGTGAACACATTTCTGGGGATGGCAATTGATGCTGAAAAGCGGATTCCTCGTTTGTCAACAGTTACAGGAGGTTTATCGGGGCCGGCAATTAAGCCTATTGCCTTACGTATGGTTTGGCAGGTTTATAAAGCAGTAAAAATACCGGTAATCGGTATTGGAGGAATAATGAATGCAACCGATGCCATCGAATTTATGCTGGCCGGGGCATCTGCTGTTCAGGTCGGTACAGCTATCTTTAAAAATCCTTTTATCCCTCTTCAAATAATTGATGGAATTGAAGATTACCTGAACCGTCATAAAATACAATCAGTCAATGATTTAATTGGTAGTTTACATTTGTGATTTCCGTGTTACATATGTATTTTTATGAAATAAGAATAACTCAAACCCATTAATGAATGCATAAATAGAATGAATTTATGCATTCCAATACCAGTTGAAGTATCTAAAATAATCTCAAAACCTGCGAATAGAGATTATTTAATCTTGCCTGACGGTTTCATCATATTCAAGGTTATACTCAACAATTTTTCCAAAAAAATATCACATCGATAATAAAATATGTTATTGCAATGTGAACATTTCAATTTTTGCATTGTTGTTTAATGTGTGAGTTACAAATTAATTGCAAAAAAACTAAAAGTTATGTCGAATTTTCAAATAATAATGCCCAAGTTGGGGGAAAGTATCCAGGAAGGTACCATCACAAAATGGTTTGTAAAAGAAGGAGATACGATTGAAGAAGATGATATTTTGTTTGAAGTGGCAACCGATAAAGTTGACTCTGAAATTCCTTCGCCGGTTGATGGTGTTGTTACGAAAATTTTATTTTCCGAGAACAGCCTTGTTGCAGTAGGAGAAGTACTTGCAATAATCCAAACTGGCGGAGAAGTTTTGCAGCAGCCGGAAGAGCAAAAAACAGAACCGGCCATGAAAAACAATGATGTCACAAAATCGGAGAACTCGTCAACTGAAATAAAAAAGCAACTTTCAAACCGGTTTTATTCGCCCCTGGTAAAAACCATTGCTAAAGAGGAAAATATTTCACTGGATGAATTGGAACAGATTAAAGGTTCTGGAACAAACGGAAGAGTACAGAAAAAGGATATTCTTGATTATCTCGAAAACAAATCATCAGCCAGCGAAAAAGCAGATCAACTGTTAATTCAGCAGCCTGCTCGCAAAATAGCAGTACCGGTTTCGGTTGGGGCTGGCGATCAGATTATTGAGATGGATCGGGTACGCAAACTGATAGCCGAACACATGGTAATGTCGAAACAGGTTTCGGCTCATGTTACATCGGTGGTTGAGGCCGATGTAACCGAACTGGTATTTTGGAGAAATAAAAACAAAAATGAATTTCAGAAAAAGTACGGAGAAAAAATCACTTTTATGCCTGTATTTACAGAGGCCGTTGCTGCAGCGCTGACTGAATTTCCTTTGTTGAATTCATCGGTTGACGGCGACCGAATCATTCTGAAAAAGGATATAAATATTGGAATTGCAGTAGCAAAACCTGATGGGAACCTGATTGTTCCGGTTATAAAAAATGCTGAACAGAAAAATCTGGTTGGTTTAACGAAAGAGTTGAACCGGCTGGCCGATGCTGCACGTTCCAATAAGTTATCGCTTGACGAAATTCAGGGAGGAACGTTTACTATTACCAACTTTGGAAGTTTCCGCAATTTAATTGGGACGCCGATTATCAACCAGCCTCAGGTTGCCATTCTGGCCACCGGAAGTATTGAGAAGAAACCCGCTGTGATGGAAACACCAACCGGCGATGCTATTGTCATCCGTCATAAAATGTTTCTTTCACTTTCTTACGATCACCGTATCATTGACGGCGCAATGGGCGGGGCATTTTTAAGAAAAATTGCCGACAATCTGGAACAATTTAACATCAACCGATCAATTTAATTTTCCGAAAAATGAATGAATTAGAAATACCAAAAATATATACCATAAAGAATACCTCAAAGGAAATTCTTGCCAAATGGTATTCATTGATGACAGTTGGCCGTGCTATTGATAATAAAGCGCCCAACTATCTGAAACAGGCCATTGGCTGGTCATACCACGCACCGTATGCCGGGCATGATGGGATTCAACTGGCCATCGGTCAGGTTTTTAAAAAAAATAAAGACCATCTCTTTCCTTATTATCGCGATATGCTCACGGCTCTTTCCGCCGGAATGACAGCAGAGGAGATTATTTTGAATGGGATTTCAAAAGCGACAGATCCTTCCAGCGGTGGGCGGCACATGTCGAACCATCTGGCAAAACCGGAGTGGAACATCCACAGTGTTTCGTCATCAACCGGTAATCATACCCTTCATGCAGTTGGCGTTGCCAGGGCTATTAAATATTATGGCGAAAAAACTGTTTCCATCAGCAGTCAGGGCGAATCATCGGTTAGCGAAGGTTATGTTTATGAAGCTTTTACCGGAGCCGATAAAGAAGAACTGCCGGTGATTTTTGTTATTCAGGATAATGGATATGGAATTTCTGTCCCGAAAAAAGATCAGACAGCCCAACGAAAAGTAGCCAATAATTTCAGCGGGTATAAAAACCTGCGGATCATTCATTGCAATGGAAAAGATGTTTTTGACTCGATGAATGCCATGACCGAAGCCAAACGTTTTGCCATTGAAGAATCGAAACCGGTGTTGGTTCAGGCCAACTGTGTAAGGATGCATTCTCATTCCAATTCCGACGATCATTTGCTGTACCGGAGTGAAATGGAACGTAATTACGTGCAGGACTATGATCCGTTGGCTAAATTCAGAAGACTGTTAATCCGTTACAATCGTTTCACTGAGGATGAATTACTGGCGCTGGAAGAAGCAGCAAAAAATGAATTAAAAGCAGCCCACAAAGCTGCGATGGCTGCTCCCGATCCCGCCCCGGAGTCCATCTTCGATTTTGTTTTGCCAGAACCTGTGGTTTCAGTAAAGTACCCCGAAGGATTACACAACGAAACCGGTGAAAAGAAAAAACTGATAACGGCGCTGAATGAAACATTGAAAGCTGAATTCAGGCATAATCCCGATACGTTTATCTGGGGGCAGGACATGGCGAACAAAGATAAGGGAGGAATCTTTAACGTTTCAAAAGGTTTGCAACAGGAATTTGGAAAAAAAAGGGTTTTTAACGCACCTATCGCCGAAGATTTTATTGTTGGAACAGCCAATGGAATGTCGAGATACAACGATAAAATCAGGATTGTGGTTGAAGGAGCCGAGTTTGCCGATTACTTTTGGCCAGCCATGGAACAATATGTTGATACCAGCCACGACTACTGGCGTTCAAATGGAAAATTCTCGCCAAATATAACTATCAGGCTGGCGTCGGGCGGCTACATTGGTGGAGGAATGTACCATTCGCAAAACATTGAAGGGGCACTGGTTTCTATTCCGGGAGTCAGGATTGTTTATCCTTCATTTGCCGACGATGCCGCCGGATTATTACGTACAGCAATCCGTTCAAAAGGATTGACCATGTTCATGGAACCCAAGGCGCTATACCAGGATCCAAAAGCTGCAACGGTTGTTCCCGATGACTTTGAAGTACCTTTTGGAAAAGCAAGAATACGCAGGGAGGGCAGCGATTTAACCATCATCACATATGGAAATACTACTCACTTGAGCCTTGAAGCAGCTGAAAAACTGGCAGGAGAAGGCATTAATGTGGAAGTTATCGACCTGAGAAGTTTGATTCCGCTCGACGAAGAAGCTATCCTGAAATCGCTGAAAAAGACCAACCGTGCACTGGTGGTCCACGAAGACAAAGTTCAAGGCGGGTTTGGCGGCGAAATCAGTTCCATCATTATGGAAAAAGCTTTTGAGTATTTGGATGCACCGGTTAAAAGAGTGGGCTCAACATTCACTCCTGTAGGTTTTAACCGCATACTTGAACGTGCAATTTTGCCTAATGCCAATAAAATCTATCAGGCTGCCAAAGAATTAATCATCTATTAAAGTATTAAAAAATGAGTAAAACAGCAATTATCTATAGTTTCCATACCCAGAAATCGAAAAAAGTAGCCGAAAAAATTATTGAAGCTTTTGGGGAACCTGCAATTGTGGCCATCAATGCAGAAGAGTTGACCAAAGAGGTTTTTAATGAGTACGATAACTTCATTTTAAGTGCCCCTACATGGTTTGATGGTGAATTGCCCAATTACTGGGATGAGTTTGTACCCGATTTGGAGGAGATGGATTTGAAAAAAAAGACCTTTGCCGTTTTTGGATTAGGTGACCAAAAGGGTTATCCTGAAAATTTTTGCGATGCCATTGGAATTTTAGTTGGAATCCTTGAAAATTGCGGTGCTGAAATCATTGGGCAAACCAGTCTTGAAGGTTATACATTTGAATCGTCGAAAGCACAGCGGGGCAACATATTTGTTGGCTTGCCGCTTGATCAGGAAAACCAGGCACGTTTAACCCAGCAGCGAATTGAAAACTGGGTTGCAGAATTGAAAAAATCTATGAAATAAAGAATTTAAAAATATTTGAACGTAAGAGGCTGTATGAATTTCATGCAGCCTCTTTGTTTTTATATATTTATTACAATAATACATTTCTGAAATTTTATACTCCGGTAAAGCGCATAATTTCAAATACTTGCAGATATGTGAAATTATGATTTACAAATGTTTGTATGTTGAAGTGAATATTCTGTGGCTTTGCACAAATGATTTGGCAAATTCAGTCAAACAATTATGTATCGAAATAAGTCTTTAAATTGTTAATGAAATCACTGAATTTTGAAGAACTAATTTTCAAAAAATCTCTTCTGATATAATCTGCGGTTGTTACTATAATGGCAATAAATGATTCAAAATCGCATATCAACAGTTTTCAAATCACTTTTATTCATTAATTTTGGGACTTTTATAACGAACCAAAAATTATCACATTGTACGAAACAAGATATATATTCGTAACAGGCGGAGTTACATCCTCATTGGGAAAAGGGATTTTGGCTTCGTCGCTGGCCAAGTTGCTTCAGGCACGCGGATACAGCATAACCATTCAAAAGCTGGATCCATACATCAATGTCGATCCGGGAACTTTGAACCCTTATGAACACGGTGAATGTTTTGTAACTGAAGATGGTGCTGAAACCGACCTTGATTTGGGGCACTACGAGCGGTTCCTGAACGAAGCCACTTCGCAGGCCAACAACGTAACAACCGGTCGGATTTACCAATCAGTCATTAACAAGGAAAGAAAAGGTGATTATTTGGGAAAAACCGTTCAGATTATACCGCATATCACCGATGAAATCAAGCGAAGGATTAAGATTCTTGGCTCGAAAGGCAAATACGATATTGTTATTACCGAGATTGGTGGTACAGTTGGCGACATTGAGTCGTTACCCTACATAGAATCAGTGCGGCAGTTAAAATGGGAACTTGGTTCGAAAGCGATGGTTATTCATTTAACATTGGTTCCTTTTCTGGCGGCCACTGGTGAGTTAAAAACCAAACCCACCCAGCACTCGGTAAAATCGTTGCTGGAAGCCGGTGTTCAGCCCGATGTTTTGGTTTTGAGGACCGAACATGATATCGACGCAAGCATCAGGGCCAAAGTAGCTTTATTTTGTAATGTCGCTCTTGGCGCAGTGGTCCAGTCGGTTGATGTTCCCACTATTTATGATGTTCCGCTGAAAATGCTGGAGGAAAAGCTGGATATTACTGTGTTGAAAAAACTCGACTTGCCGGTTAATGAAGAAATTAACCTGTCGGCATGGAACGATTTTCTGGTACGGTTAAAAAATCCGGTTCATACGGTTGAAATCGGGTTAATCGGAAAATATGTTGAGTTACACGACGCATACAAATCGATTGCCGAGGCTCTGACACATGCGGGCGCCGAAAATTATTGCAAAGTTAATATCAACTGGATTCACTCCGAAACGTTGAAACCAGGCGATTATGCCAAAAAACTTTCGCACCTGCAGGGGATAATAGTTGCCCCTGGTTTTGGCCACCGCGGGATGAAAGGTAAAATACTTGCTGCACGATTTGCCCGCGAAAAAAATATCCCTTATTTCGGTATTTGCCTGGGGATGCAGGTCGCCGTAATTGAATTTGCCCAAAACGTGCTGAAAATGAGCGAGGCAGATTCAACCGAAATGAATCCCAAAACACCCTTTCCGGTCATCGATTTGATGGAACACCAAAAAGGAATTACCAATTACGGAGGAACCATGAGGCTGGGTTCTTACGAATGCCGCATTATTGAAAGCGAATCGAACACCTGTCGGGCATATAATAAACTGACCATTTTCGAACGTCATCGCCACCGTTACGAATTTAACGACGCTTTCAGGGAACAGTTTATTAAAGCCGGTATGGTTCCGGTTGGTGTGAACCCCGAAACCGACCTCGTTGAAATTGTTGAAATTCCAGGCCATAAATGGTTCGTGGGCGTTCAGTTTCATCCCGAATACCGCAGTACTGTTTTAAATCCCCATCCGCTGTTTGTCGATTTTATTAAAAACTCATTAGCAGAAAACGTAAAAAATGGATAAGAAATCAATCATTGGCATCATCCTTATTTTTTTAATTCTGGTTGTATTTTCAGTTATCAACCAACCATCGAAAGAAGAAATTGAGGCCGCAAAACACCGCCGCGATTCCATCGCAAAAGTTGAGGCTGAAAAAGTAGCAGAACAACAGCAGGTTACCGACATTGTTCCGCAGGAATTATCAACTGACTCCATCTCATCCGATAACCTGATACAATCAAAAATTGATGAACTGGGTGTTTTTGGAGTGAATGCCATTGGTGAAGAAGAATTTTATACTCTTGAAAATAACCTGGTTAAAATTACATTTTCCAATAAAGGAGGACGAATTTATTCGGTTCAGTTGAAAGAGTACCAGACACACGATTCGTTGCCGCTCGTTTTATTTGACGGGCCCGAAACTCGTTTTGGATTAAATTTCTTCGCTCAAAACCGGAGTATTCAAACCAATCAGTTGTATTTTACCCCGGTTTCCAACATTAAAAGTAAAGTGGTTACCGGGCCTGCAGTAAAAAAAGGCAGTGAAGGAAAAATCAGATTTAACGAAGATAATCCCGGAGGAACCGAATCGATGGCTTTCAGGCTCGAAGTGGAGCCGGGTAAATTTCTGGAATATGCCTACACGCTCCCATATAATTCATACATGGTTGATTTTAAAGTTAATATGCAGGGTGTAAACCAGTATATCGCCAACAACCAGTCGTATATTAATTTTACCTGGTCGTATGATGTTCCCCGCCAGGAGCGGATTTCAAGTTTTGGTGAAGATCGCTACACCAACATTACCTTTAAATTTTTTGAAGCCGATTTTGAAAGCCTCTCGCAAAATAAATCCGATGAAGAAAACCTGAGTACCCGGGTAAAATGGATAGGATTCAAGCAACTTTTTTTCAATTCAACCATAATTGCCAACGAATTTTTCCCCAATGCACAGGTTCGTTCCACCATGTTTAAAGACAATCCGAAATACCTGGCAAATTTTTACGCCGATATTGCTTTCCCATACGAAGGGACGCAAAAAGAATCGGTTGGATTACAGTTCTATTTTGGGCCAAACCACTACCAAACCCTGAAACAATATGACATTGATTTGGAGCGGCAGATTTATCTCGGTTACGCCATTGTACGGCCCGTTAACCAGTATTTGATTATTCCGATTTTTAACTTTCTGCGAAATTATATTGGTAACTTTGGGATAATTATTTTGTTGCTGACCATTTTCATCAAACTGATTTTGTTCCCGTTTACTTACAAATCGTATATGTCGCAGGCAAAAATGCGTGCACTGAAACCCGAAATCGACGAAATCAACCAAAAAATTGGAATGAGTTCCGACAAGGCTATGGAGCGCCAGCAGGCAACCATGGCATTGTATAAAAAAGTCGGGGTTAATCCCATGGGCGGATGTCTTCCCATGTTACTGCAATTCCCCATTTTGATTGCCATGTTCTTTTTCTTCCCCACATCCATCGAATTACGGCAGGAAAGTTTCCTTTGGGCACACGATTTATCGACCTACGATTCAATTTTAGATCTTCCCTTCAAAATACCATTTTACGGCGATCATGTCAGTCTTTTCTGTTTACTAATGACCATCACCACCATCATTTCCACCAGCCTGAACCAGCAGGCCGCTTCGTCGCAGGCCATGCCGGGAATGAAAACCATGATGTACATGATGCCCGTCATGTTCCTGTTTATTCTGAACAGTTATTCATCGGGGCTGAGTTATTACTATTTTTTGGCAAACCTGATTACCATCGGACAAACTTATGTCATCCGGGCATTTGTTGATGAAGATAAAATACGAATGCAACTGCAGGTGAATAAAAAGAAACCGGTAAAAAAATCGAATTTTCAGAAACGGTTGGAAGATATGGCCAAACAACGTGGTGTTCAATTGCCCAAAAAATAATCCGGATCATTTTTTAAAATTCTAATAATTAAATCAAACATGAAAAGAGTTGTATTTTTTTGGATGTTATTAGCCACCGGACTGATGTTTAGTTGTAATCAAAGTCAAAATAACAGCAACAATCAGGGAGGAATGGGCCCCGGTAATTTTAATCCGGAAGAAATGGTACAGCGCCAGGTGAGCGAATTAAAA
>CAZHKI010000075.1:0-11110 GCA_964533365.1 uncultured Maribellus sp.
ATGCCTCGTTGTTTTTCAGTAGTGTGGTAATATCTTTAAAACTGATTCCTTCTTTTGGGAAATCAGGAACCTCTCTGATTTGCTTTTTAAAATCCATAAATAAAATTCGTTTCACGTGGAACACATTAACGTCCCAGCATTATTAATAATACATTGATATCAGCAGGTGAAACACCTGATATCCTTTTTGCATGTCCAATAGTTTTAGGATTAATTTTTGTCAATTTTTGACGTGCTTCAATGGAAAGGGATTTAATATCGTTATAATGAAACTTGTTTTCAATGTCAATATTTTCAAATTTATCCAATTTATCGGCTAATGATTTTTCACGGTTAATGTATCCCTCATATTTGATTTCTATTTCAGCGCCTTCAAGAATTTCCATTTTACGGTGTTCAGGAACTTTTTTTAGAAACTGTTGTAATGGAGTGATGGATTCAATCATATCAAATATTGAAATCTGAGGACGTAAAAGAATGTCAATTAATTTCACTCCCTGCTTTAATTCTGGTGTATGTTTTGATGTAAGTATCTGATTTACAAAGCGTGGCTTAACACTAAATGATTTTGTGAATTGAACTATTTCTGAAATTAAGTTCATTTTTTCTTGCAGTAAACTCATTCGCTCCAGCGAAGCTAAACCAATTTTGTGTGATTTTTCAGTTAAACGCACATCTGCGTTATCCTGACGAAGCAAAATTCGAAATTCAGCCCTGCTGGTAAACATTCGGTAAGGTTCATCAATTCCCTTTGTAACCAAATCGTCAATTAAAACTCCAATATAAGATTCGTTGCGTTTTAATATAAGTTCTTCGTTGTCGTAATGAGTTTTCAGATGCGCATTTATACCAGCCATGATTCCCTGGGCACCTGCTTCTTCGTAACCAGTTGTTCCATTTATTTGCCCGGCAAAATACAAATTTTTAATCCGCCGGGTTTCCAGGGTATGAAAAAGTTGGGTAGGTTCAAAATAGTCATATTCAATGGCATATCCTGGACGATAAATTCTGGCTTTTTCAAGTCCAGGAATTTTTTGTAACGCCTTGTATTGAATATACCAAGGAAGAGATGATGAAAATCCATTCAGATAATATTCATGAGTCCATTCTCCTTCGGGTTCCAAAAATAGCTGATGTTTATCTTTTTCAGAAAAAGTAATGAGTTTAGACTCAATACTTGGACAATAACGTGGACCGGTACTTTGAATTGTGCCGTCAAACATAGGTGCTACATCAAAACCTAAACGTAATTCATTATGCACCAATGGATTAGAATGGGTTATCCAACACGACCTTTGATTTAGTTGTGATTTTGTTCCCGGTAAATAAGAAAATTGATAATAGCCATCGTCACCTTTCTGTTCAACCATGTTTGAAAAATCAATGGAACGGCCATCAATTCGTACAGGTGTCCCGGTTTTAAGACGGCCGGTGGTAAATCCAGCCTGAAACAATTGCTCAGTTATGTGATAGGATGCTGATTCACCAATTCTACCACCTTCAATTTTAGCTGAACCAATATGCATCAAACCATTTAAAAAAGTTCCGTTGGTTAAAATAACAGTATTTGATTTGAATTCAATTCCAATTTTGGTGATAACTCCTTGAACGACATTGTTTTTAATGAGCAAACCTGTTACAGTATCTTGCCATAAATCGAGGTTGTCGATATTTTCAAGTGTTTGCCTCCATAATTCAGAAAACCGCATTCGATCATTTTGGGTTCTCGGGCTCCACATTGCCGGACCTTTTGATTTATTAAGCATCCGGAACTGAATGGTACTTTTGTCGGAAATAATGCCGGAAAACCCACCAAGCGCATCAATTTCGCGTACAATTTGACCTTTTGCAATACCTCCCATAGCCGGATTACACGACATCTGGCCATATTTGGTCATGTCCATTGTAATCAGTAATGTTTTCGAACCTAAATTAGCTGCTGCTGATGCTGCTTCACATCCGGCATGTCCTCCTCCAACCACAATTACATCGTAAAATGGCATCATATTTTTAAACCTTCAAAAACAACATCCTGTAAATAAAAATCTTCCTTTTCTCTCATTATTTTTATTTCATCGTTTGTTTTATCGTTATACCCGATTAAATGTAACACACCATGAAATATTACTCTAAATAACTCGTGAATGACAGTAGTATCATATAAGTGTGCATTATCTCTTACTCTGTCAATACTTATAAAAATATCGCCCGAAATTAAGGTTTCTTCTACGAAATCAAAGGTGATAACATCGGTAAAATAATTATGCTCCAAATATTGTTTGTTCATTTCCAATAAATAATAATCAGAGCAGAATATAACCGATATGTTTCCTATCAGTTTGTTTTCAGATAAAATAACACGTGAAATTTGATTTTTTATATAAGTTTTATTGGTTTTAAGTGGTTGGATGTCTTCGTAAAACAATTGAATTTTTGTCACTTACATTCTATTTTTAATTGAACTTCGTTACCTTTTTCATTATAATTCAGTGAATTGGATAAAGATTTTATAATATATATTCCTCTTCCTGATTCTTTTTTTAAATTTTCAGTTAAAATTGGATTATCAATATTTAAAAAATTAAAACCTTTACCTTCATCCTGAATTTGAACATGAATAAAATGCGGTTCATAAGTTACTTTAATTGTAACTAACTTGGTTTTATCATTATTATTACCATGCTCAATGGAATTAATTACTGCTTCGGATACACATAATAGCACTTTATTAAAAGAATTAAAAGACAAATGATTCTCTTTGAAAATGTCGGTTAAAAAGTCAGTAACTTTATCCAGTTCTTTCTTATCCGAATGAATAACCAGTATGTTGGGTGCCTTCATATAAATCTATTTTTCCATATTTTGTAAATATTGTTTGTATATGTAATTATAGAAATTATTCAGTTGATGTGAATTTTTATTCAAATATTCAATGGAAATATTGTCCTTCTCTTTATACTCAAAAAATTTAACCGGGTTACTGTAAAAATCAGTGGCACTTTCTGAATCTCTTTTATTTTCGAATTCGCGTTCCATTTCTGCTTTTTCGGCTTCCAGTAAACGGGTTGTAATTAAATTCTGACGTGTAATCGTTTGGGCATTAATGGTTTTGTTCATCAATTCACGGCGGTTTTGTTCCAGCAACTGATCAATTTTTTGAAGCTGGCTTTTTGCGTCGCTTCCTACACTGCCGTTATTCATCAAATCACGCAACATTTGCTGCATCATTTCGTGTTGCATCAGCGATTCGCCTAATTGCTGGCTCATTTGACCTGAATTCCCGTTTTTCATTTGCTCAATCATCTTTTGCAACTGTTGCTTAATATTTTCTGAAGTTTCTTTTAGCATGTTCATACCTGGTTTTCCAGAACCTGGATTTTCACATTCCTGATCGCCTTCCATACCATCGGCCATTTGTTTTTCAAGATTTTCCAAAGCTTCGTTTAATAGTAATGCCAGGTTATTTACTGCTGTTATTACAAATTGCTGACTTACCCTGGCATTGGAAAATAGTGCATCTTCCAGTTGATCCCTGATTTTTTCAAGGTTTAATTCCATCGACATTAGCTCATTGTTAACCAATGAATTTATTTGAGGTGTACGTAACGCCAATGCATACAATGAATCTTTTACAATTTTACTTTGATCGGAAATACGTTTTTGTTCCAGGTTGATTTGATTTAACATCGGATCATTGCTGTCAATTCCTGTTAAGGCAATTAAAATTTCTTCCTGCGAAAACGACAAAAACATTAAATTACTCAGGATTTGTTTCAAATTTTCAATGTTTTCCATATTTTGCTGGCTGCTGTTTTGCTTCAGCATTTGATCCATTGAAAACGCCAGATTTTTTAATTGATCAGAAGTATTATTTAAACTATTTTCCGAATTTTTTCGGTTTTTCTTATCCAGTTCCGATTTACTTTCATTAAGACTTTTATCAATATTATTAAAATCTTCATTAAAATCATCAAAATTCAGAGGTTTAGTCAGTTCATTATTTAACTCTAAAACTCTGTTTAAATCGTTTTGTAACTGTTTTAATTCATCCTGATGGTTTGTTACTTTATCTTTGATATCTTCAAAATTACGTTCCTTTTCCAACTGCCCGCTTAGTTGTTCATGCTCACTGGCAACTTTTTCAATTTGATCGATAATATTGCTCAACTTCTCTTCAATTTTCATCTTTCGTAACATTTCCAGGTTACGATCCAATTGTTTTTGCAAATCATCAAGCGTTAAATCCATTTGTTTCGACAACTGATTTAATTTTTTACTGTCGAACTGTTCAGCAAGTTTATTGAATTCTTCCATTAGTTTTTTCAACTCATCTGTAAAAACTTCGTTCAGCAGCTCTTCAATTTGTTTTTGCTTTTCAATGATTTCTTTGTTTTGTTGGGTAAATGAATTGAGGTAATTATTCAAATTTTCATTGTCTTGTTTAATTTGTTCGTACAATTGTTCCAGCCGGTTTTGTTTCGAAATCATATCATTTACCATTTGAGATTTCTCCCACTCCGAAACATTTGAATCCATATTTTTAATCTGAAGATTTTGCAGGTCTTGTTGAATTTCACTGGCAAGTTTGCGGCTTTCTTCAAACATATTCTGCAGATTATTAAATTTTTCCTTTTCAGCTTGTGAAATTTCGCTGCGATCGGGAAAAACAAAGGTATAACTGTTAGATGTTGTTGTTTTATAGTTATTTACCACATCATTATCAGTTACAGAAAAATAATAAGAAACAATTCCTTCACGATAAGGTAAATCATTAAAATCAAAACTGTAAAAAAACTCCTGATCGTTCATTGTTTTAATGAACGGAATTGTAACGGTTGAATCACGGTTATCAATGTTATAATGAAAATTTAAACCGGTAAAACCATAATCATCCCCAATTAATCCTTTGAAAAAAAATTGTGTTAACTGAAAAGAATCTACAACCTGAACAATATTAATTTCAGGAAAAAGGTCGGGTATAACATCAATGCGGTATGTCAATGCTAATTCCGGCTCAGTTAATTTATTTTGAATAAATACATTATATTGGTCTGATTGGTAAAAACGGGATTCTGCAAAAAAATTATTTTTTTCTTTCTGTGATTTTATTTTCAATGAATCAGAAAAAATAAGTGTTAAAGAATCGGTATCGATTCCTGTAAAATTCCATTGAATTTTACTTCCATTAGGTACCTGAAGATCGCCAATGTTATTCATTGACAAAGTGGGTAGTCCAGTGTAAACAGGAGGATAAACATCAACACTGAAAGATGTGATTCCAGGTTTAGGCAGTAAACTCAAATAAAATTGCTCGGATTGAAATTTTAAATCAGTAAAATAAAAATTAATTGGATTGATAACTGACGAAATCTCAAATACAAATTGACCGGAAGCAATATTTTTCATCAGGTAATTATTGCCTTCCATATTTATATAAACCAACTGTGGAATTTCATCACCGTCACATTTAAGTTTAAAGGTAAACGATTCACCTTTTTTAGCCAGTAACGATGAATTTAAAAGCTGAAAATTATAAGGAGCTGGTTTTACAAATTGGGTATTATAATGAATGATTCGCTGGGTTGATTCTGTAAAAACTTTTTGGTTAAAGAAAAACAGAGTTAAAGTTAATAGTAAACTAATCAGAAAATAAAGTAAAATTGATCGCAGGTTTTTAAACTGAACAGCTTCCTTAAAATCGAAAATTTTTAATTCATTAATTTTTTGATCAATGCTGGCTAAAACAATTTCATCAGAAAATCCGCTACCTGAAATTGACGCTAATTCAATAATATTTAGTAATTTATCTTTTATTTCCTTAAAATTTTGCTGTATAATTAATGAGGATGATTTCGTATCAAGAGGTTTTAAAATATGCAATAATTTTAACAGCGGAACAGCTATAAACTGAATAAATAAAAGAAATCCGAAAATGGTAAAACCATAAAAAATCAATTTTCTGTAATTCGATGAGAGATAGACAAAATATTCTACTAATGAAAACAAAACAAACAATACCAGTAATAAAAAAAAGGTCAGAAGTAATCCTTTCAGTAATTGATATAAATAATATCTAAATTTGAAAGAATTCAGTTTATGAACAAGTATGTTAAAATTTTCAGTCATAAATACTAAACCATTATTATCCAGAAAATTAGAAAAAATAAAAATGTTAATAACATGGTCATTCCCGGTAAAAAAACAAAAATAATCTTTTATAAGAAAACTTGCATTTTTTAGATATTTATATAAAAAGAACCATAAAACAAAAATCAAAAAAATGAAAACAAAAATTTACCTTCATATTTGCACAAAAAATGAACGTGTTTACAATTTAAAATTCATTAAATAAAATAATGAACTACTGTTGAAAACAACATATAAACCTTTCTTTTACAACAAACAAAGGAAAAGAAAAATTGTTAAAAACATGAGAAAAACACTATTATAAAAAGTGAAAAACAGATATTAACAAATATCAACAGGTAATAAATAAAAGAATTAGATTTTATATTTGTTTTAAATCAATTAATAATACAGAAAATGAAAATTCTTTTAGTGGAAGATAACTTGTTAAACCAAAAAGTAGTGACTTTTAACCTGCGAAAGCAAAACTATAATGTAATTGCAGTAACCAACGGTCCAGATGCTTTACAGCAATTCAACGATAATAAATTTGATTTGATTTTAATGGATATCATGCTCCCCGAAATGGACGGGTATGAAATAACAATGAAAATAAGGGAACTGGAAAATGAAAAAGGGGTATCAAAAAAAGTTCCTATTATTGCATTAACAGCCAACGCGCTCGATAACGACAAGGATAAATGTTTACAGGCCGGAATGACTGATTATCTTTCAAAACCATTTACATCGCTGGAACTGAATGAAATGATTGAAAAATACAAAGGTTAAAAATGGACGATTTATTGGATATAAGAGGGAGGACAATTTCTGCCGGCGAATTGGAAATCGATCAAAAATTGCGCCCGTTGCAGTTTGGAGATTTTAGCGGGCAAAAACAAATTGTTGATAACCTTAAAATTTTTGTGGAAGCGGCCAAAATGCGCGGCGAATCACTGGATCATGTATTATTGCACGGTCCGCCCGGATTAGGCAAAACAACACTTTCAAACATTATTGCCAACGAACTTGGCGTAGGAATTAAAATAACCTCAGGACCAGTTCTTGATAAACCGGGCGATTTGGCCGGTTTATTAACCAATCTTGAATTCAGGGATGTGTTGTTTATTGATGAAATTCACCGTTTATCGCCAATTGTTGAAGAATATCTCTATTCAGCCATGGAAGACTTCCGGATTGATATCATGATTGACAAAGGACCAAGCGCCCGTTCCATACAACTTGAATTAAACCCGTTCACGCTTATAGGGGCCACAACGCGGTCGGGTTTGCTTACATCGCCGCTACGCGCCCGTTTTGGTATTAATTCACATCTGGAATACTACGATGCATCTGTTCTGACTGGAATTGTGAAACGCTCGGCAAAAATTCTTGATGTTAAAATCAGCGACGAAGCCGCCGGTGAAATTGCATTCCGCAGCCGTGGAACCCCAAGAATTGTCAATTCTCTTTTACGGCGTGTCCGCGATTTTGCACAGGTAAAAGGTACCGGCGAAATTGACATGAAAATAACCAAACATGCCTTAAAAGCCCTCAATATTGATGAATATGGTCTGGATGAAATGGATAACCGTATTTTGTATTGCATCATCGATAAATTTAAAGGCGGACCGGTGGGCATTTCAACCATTGCCACAGCCGTGGGCGAAGATTCAGGGACCATTGAGGAAGTTTACGAACCTTTTTTAATTAAAGAAGGGTTTATAAAACGCACGCCCCGTGGCAGGGAAGCTACCGAACTGGCATACAAACACCTGGGAAGAATCAAATACAACGACTCTCCCACTCTGTTTTAATTCAACGGTTTTAACTGGATTTCGAATAAACGCGGCCACCATTTTCCGGTTACAAACAACCGGTCTTTTTCTTGGTCGTAAGCAATTCCGTTGAGATAATCAATCGTGTCTTTTGGATTTTTATGCATATCAAGAATTCCGGCCAGGTTAATTTCCGATAAAATTTTTCCGGTTTCCGGTTCAATCTGAACGATAATATCGGTGGTATAAACGTTGGCGTAAATGGTTCCGTTAATGTATTCCAGTTCGTTCAGGTAATTCGATAATCCCTGGTGGTTGGCGACCTGAACCATTTTTACCACCGAATAATTTTCGGGATCAAGCCAGGTTAACAAATGGGTTCCGTCGCTCATAATAAGGTTTTTACCGTCATTGGTAAGTCCCCAGCCTTCTTTCGATTTATACTGAAAACTGTCGATCAGGGCAAAATTAGAAAGGTTGTAAACAAATCCTTTTTGGTTGCGATAGGTAATCTGATAGATTTTATCGTTTAAAATAGTTATTCCCTCACCAAAATAAATATCATCTAAAAGTACCGATTGTATAGGTTTTCCGGTAGTAAGATTTACTTGGTATAACCCTGATTTTCCGTTTTCACCGGTTCCTTCATAAAGATAACCATTATGAAATTCGAGTCCCTGCGTGTAAAATTGTTTGGAATGTGGAAAATGATTTACAGTTTTATAGGTATATTTTTTTGGGATTATATCAGAAAAAACCGGTATTGTTTTAATCCGTGAATTTTCAACTCCATCGGTTTTTGTAGCTGTAACTTTTAAATTACTGTTACCCAATTCATTAATTTTCAAATCACTGACTGTAAAATTAAGGTCCTGGCTTTCCTTGATGAGTTCATTTTTATAAAATAACTGAATTTGGCCAATTTCACCGTCTTTAATTTTGGTTTCCACATGTACAGTTATGGTTTCACCGAAAGCGTAATTTTTTTTCTCGGGAACGACAGAGATGGAAATTACCGGTTTGCGCGAACGTTTGGGTTTATTCGAACACGATAAAAACACGATAAAAAGGCTGAAAATAATAACCAAAGGGTAAACCAGTTTTTTCATTTTTTACCAACGATTTTTGAAATCAAAGATAAAATTAATACGGGTACAATGAATAAAAATTCATGGCTCAAAATGTAAATGAATTATATCTTTGCTGAAAATAAAATTACCATTGAATACTTATAAAAGACTGGCCGGCGATACTGCGATTTATGGATTAAGCAGTATTATTGGAAGGGTTCTCAACTGGTTGCTCACCCCGTATTATTCATTTATTTTTTTAACCGGCGAATTTGGTGTAATGACCAATTTGTATTCGTATGTAGCTATTTTGTTGGTTATTTTGACCTACGGAATGGAAACCTCCTTTTTCAGGTTTGCATCAAAAAGCGAAAATCCGGCACGGGTTTATTCAACGTCGTTAATCTCTGTTTTTTTTACTTCGATGTTATTTTTGCTGGTGTTTTCGTTGTTACGAAAACCTGTGGCAGAACTTATTCAATACCCGCAACACCCAGAATACATTGTTTGGTTTGCCATTATTTTAGCCATTGACGCATTTACAGCTATTCCTTTTGCCTGGATCAGAATTCAGAAAAGACCGGTTAAGTTTGCTGTGATTAAACTGGTTAATATTGCTTTTAATATTGGGTTTAACTTCTTTTTTCTTTCATTTTGTCCGTGGGTACTTAAAAATAATCCCGAATCATGGATTACCCTGTTTTATTCGTCCGAAACCGGCGTTGGCTATGTGTTTATTTCAAATCTGCTGGCTTCATTTATCACGTTGCTGATGCTTTTCCCTGATTTTTTGAAAGTGCCACTGCAATTTGATAAAGCCATTCTGAAAAAATTGCTGAACTACGGTTTTCCCATTCTGATTGTGGGTATTGCCGGTAATTTGAGCCTGAGTATCGATAAAATACTGATTCCGTTTTTAATTCCCGAAAACCAGCAACCCATGGAACAACTGGGTATTTACGGGGCTAACTTTAAAATGGCTGTTTTAATGAACATGTTCATCCAGGCATTCCGATATGCATTCGAGCCTTTTTTCTTTGCCCGCGGCAATTCAAACAGCGACGATCCACTGGTTTATGCCAAAATCATGAAATACTTTGTGATTTTTGGATTGTTTATTTTTCTTGGAATGACTTTGTTTATTGATATTTTGAAAATTATCATCGACACTCAATATCATTCCGGGTTAAAGGTCGTTCCGGTAATTTTAATGGCCAATCTCATCTACGGGATGTATTTTACCCAGTCGTTGTGGTATAAAGTAACCGATAAAACCAAATACGGGGCTTGGCAAAGTATGGCCGAGGCTGCTGTGGCCATTTCGCTGAACGTACTGTTAATCCCGTTATTCGGTTACATGGGTTCGGCATTTGCGCTTTTAACCAGCTATATCGTGGTTTTAACCATTTCTTACTTTTTAGGAAATAAATATTATCCGGTTCCTTACCCGCTGAAACGCATTGCAACCTATTTTGGCATTGCCCTGATTTTATATTTTGTGTCAATTATATTTACTCATTTTCAACCAGTTGTTAAATATTTTACAGGGATTGTATTTATTGCTGTTTTTGCCGGTTTTGTTTATTTCTTCGAAAAAAGAGAACTAAAAGGCTTATTTAAATTCAATAAAAAGAGTTAAGTACCAAAATGTATTAATTTTGTTTTTATGAAAGATTTAAAAGAAAAAATAATTGCCGTTGCCAGTGATCATGCAGGGTTCGATAAAAAGCAGGTTATTCTGAATTATTTCAGGGAGAAAGGAATTGCTTTTAAAGATTTTGGATGTTATTCGAACGAAAGTGTTGATTATCCCGATTTTGCCCACATGATTGGTGAAGCCATCGATAAGGGTGAATACGAAATGGGAATAACATTTTGCGGAAGCGGACAGGGAATCAGTATCGCCGCCAATAAACATCAAAACGTGCGTTCGGCAGTTTGCTGGTGCCCCGAAATTGCAGCGCTGGCCAAACAGCATAACAATGCCAATATTTGCGCCATTCCCGGGCGTTTTGTTACCGATAGTGAAGCCATTGCCATTGTGGAAGCCTACCTGGATGCCGATTTTGAAGGAGGACGTCATGCCCGAAGGATTGAAAAAATCCCTTTAAAATAAACATGCCGAAAAAAAGAGACATA
>CAZHKI010000076.1:0-11080 GCA_964533365.1 uncultured Maribellus sp.
AAAAGAAGGCGGCCCGGAACCCGATTTGAATGCTGCATTGCGGACGGCAATTCTTAATGCCAAGGCGCAAAATATGCCCAAAACCAACATCGATGCCGCCATTAAAAGGGCGTCGGGAAAAGATGCAGCCGATTTTACAGAAGTCAACTACGAAGGGAAAGGCCCGCATGGGGTGTTGATTTTTATTGAATGCGCCACCGACAATACCACCCGCACCGTGGCCAACGTGAAAAGTTATTTCAACAAAGCCGGTGGAAGTCTTGTCCCAACCGGTTCGCTGGAGTTTATGTTTTCCAGAAAAGCCGTTTTCGAATTTGTGAAACCAGCCGGCATGGATGTGGAAGAACTGGAACTGGAACTGATTGACGCCGGGCTTGACGAAATTGAGGAAAACGAGGGCGAATATTATGCATACGCTGATTATACCAATTTTGGCGAAATGGCCCATGCATTCGAGAACCTGAAAATAGAGGTAAAAAAGGCTGTTTTAAAACGTTTCGCCAACGATCCGGTGGAGTATTCGGAGGAACAACTGGAAGACATTGAAAAAATGCTCGATAAGCTGGAAGAAGACGACGATGTGCAGGCTGTTTATACCAACATCGCCTGATTTTAGTTGTTTGATAAATTTTCAACGAGGGTATTCACAAACTCATAATTGAATATCTTTCTTAGCCACTTTCCAGGTTTGGTCTGTAAAATATTTAAACAAAAAGGAGTCTTTTATTGACTCCTTTTGTAGTTTATATTTGGCTGAAGTCGGCCGGTATCAAAAATTTGCGGTTTACTTTGCTCACCGTATTGGCATATTCCGGTTTGTTTTTCATGGTATTCCATTCGTTGCTGGTGCTGAATTTTGCCCAGTTGGTATCCCGTTCTGCCATATCGTTAAACCAAAGCATATAAACCAGCGCTGGCATTTGCGGGCCGGCTAATAATTGTCCAAAGAAAACCGGGTGAAGCCCTACTTTTTCGAAGAGGGGCAGTTCTTCGTCGTTGAACATTTTTACTTTGCGTATTCCCGCATCTTCGTTGTAACTTTCGTAGGTACGAAGTTCAAATAATCCGCGGCTTTTATCCGGTGTTTTTATGCGGGGAATCGCATCAAAAGCTTCCATCAGAAAAGTTTCGTAGCGGACAAAAACCGGGTTGGCTGCCGGAAGTTCCATATAGGTTTTTGCTGCGGCAAGAAAAGTGGTGTCGGTTTTCATGGCCTGAACAGTATCGTAATAATCAGCCGGACTTTTATGGGCATGAAGAATATACATTTTAGGCGGTTCGTCGAAGCTGTATTCGTAAAACGCCCCAACTTTTGCTCCCCGTTTATTTAAAAACGGTATCACTGCCTCTGTGTAAAATTGTTTCATCTGGTTTTTGCTTCCGCCACCCGTTAGCTGATAGGCTTTCAATTCATAAAAATCTTTGTCTTCGCCCGGAACCGGGCTGGCTTTCAGTCCTGTGGCCGTTAATGTTGCTCCGGCAACCACAGCTGAAGTCTTCAGAAATGTTCTTCTTTCCATTTTATATTGATTTAGTTGATGGTGTCATTGATGTTGGTCAGTCCCTGATATAATGCAATTTTTTTTAATTTGCCGGTGTTTATTTCCAGCTTTTCGTCGTCTTCACTTTCGGGCGTGTTGCTAAAATACACATTATAATCGGCATTTAACGGAACAAAAACCCAACTTTTTTTCTGGGGAGGAATACGGATATCCATGAAGTCGCAATAATTATTTTCGTCCCAGAAAACATCGGTTAACATGTTGACATACAACGTATCTCTGGTAGGATTGATGATTTTAATTTTTTTAAATTCACGTCCTTCAGGAACCAGACCAGCATCGATTTCAAAAGCGGCCATCATAAAAACCGATGCAGCCACCAGGCCCACACCGGTAAAAATGTTTCCCGAACGTTGTTTCTTTAACTCTTTTTGTCGCTCACAACTTGCCTGATCGTGAAAATACTGAGGAGTGATACAGGATGAAATGAGTGAAACAGATATCAGGATAAGGATTGAAAAATTCAGTTTTCTGTTCATTTTTGGCTTATTCAGTAGTATTTTGATTCTTACATGGCTGCTTTCAAAATTACAATTATTGAGCAAATTTTTATTCCGGATAATTACATAAATTACTATCAAAAATGATTTTGAATTGTCATATTTTTGAATGGCTTAATTGTTGTATGGTAAAAATATGAAAAGTCGTTCTTAATAATTTTAAGTTTGAAAATACTTATGCGATGGAATTATCGTTTATAAACTATTAAATTGATAAGTCATGAAAAAGTTAGCGTTTTTTAGTGCACTCATTTTATTTACCGTTTCGCTTGCCGCACAACCCATTCTGGACGCCGGGATAAAAGCGGGAGTTCACAATTCGAAAGTGACGGCCAATTACCACGATTTTACATCTGAATCGATTGTGAAATCGCATGTCGGTGCATTTGCCCGGGTGGGTTTTGGTCGTGTGTATGTTCAGCCCGAGGCCTATTTTAGCGCAAAAGGTGGCAATCTGACTTCAGATTTTGAAGAAACAGTCACCCGGTTCAATTTTAACAATATTGATGTTCCTTTATTGTTTGGGGTGAAAGTTATCAAAGGCGATATGGCCAACCTCCGGATTATGGCCGGTCCGGTTTTCAGTTTTATCACCTCCAAAGATGTTTCGGACCACAACGTTTATACCACGCAGTATTTTAAAGATCACTATTTTGGTTATCAGTACGGGATTGGCGTCGATGTTTGGAAATTTTTTCTCGATGCCCGTATGGAACATGGATCAAATAACATCTATGAATATGATAATCTGCGATCGAGAAACGAAACGTTCCTCGTAACTCTGGGATTTAAAATATTTTAAGACGTTATTTAAATTTATAAAAAGGAGGCTGTCCCAAAAGGGCAGCCTCCTTTTTATGATCAAGATGTGATATTATCTACCTTCGGGCAGGGTGAACGATCCAAGGTTGGTAACCTGGTAATCACTGATACTGAATTTTTTATTGGAGTTGGTATCGACTCGTGTAACAGTCATAGTTGAGGTATCACCCGATTGTTTGTCAACAGTGGTCGATTCCATCAGGTATCCCCAGGGAAAACCGCGGGAATACAAGCTGGTTTTAAACAGGGTGCTGAAAAAGTCCTGTGTATTCATTTTTAAATCCTGAGTTATCCAGATGTTCGATTTCGACTCCTCGTCGGAGTAAACATATTCTTCGCATTTGTACCCGGCAATGGTTTTTGAGCGGCCTGTTTTTTCCACGTTGGGATTGGCCAGGTACATTTCAGGCGTTTCTTCCAGTGCAGTTTCGTTGTAAGTTCCGCCTGTCGTCTGAAGGAACGATTGAAATCCGTATACCAGTCCTGTTTTTTTCCCGTTTTCGTTGCTGAGTATAATAATTGCATTGTTTTCAGCATCCACAATAAACATCCCCTGTCCGGGTTGGGCCATGTCGCCCGAAACCACTTCGTAAGCCATGCTTTTTGAATTTGGGCTTAGATGGGTAATAAACTCCCCGTCGCTGGTTTTCTTTCCGTTCTTATCGGCCGATTCAATATGCATTTGAATGAGGTGATCGAAACTGTAACTGTCGGCTATCGGAACCGGTTCACCCGAAATGCCCATTCCCTTGAGCAATCCCTGCATCCGTTGTTGTGTTTTTGCTTCGTGCTGGCTGCCTGACTGGCTTTGTTCGTTTTCGGTTGCCGCATCTTTTTTATCAAGCGATCCTTCTACTTTGTCGAGCCCCTGATCAATTTTTTCGTCCAGCTTTCTTTCTGCCCGCTCTTCAACTTTTTGTTCCACTTTTTCTTTTGCCTTGTCGGCAATATTTTTCAAAAATTTTTGTGCACTGACAGGCTGGAAAAGAAAAACTGAAAAAAGAATTGGAAGTGCAATTTTTACAAGTGTATTCATAAGTTACGTTATTAAATTGGGTTAATAATTGTTCTGTCAGGCAAATGTCAAATAAAAGTATGAGAAATTCAACAGGAAAGGGCTAAATATTTTTAATTTCAGGTGATGATAATCATCTTCACAGAATATTTGGATTTCATGATACGACAGGATAGGGCAATCACGAGAAAAATATTAATTTGTGCCTGATTTTAAACTGAAACAAAAATGAACAAAAACTATTTACTCGCTTTCGATATTGGCGCTTCCAGCGGAAGGGCCATTTTAGGTATTTTAGAGAACGGAAAACTTGAGCTGGTTGAAATTCACCGGTTCAGGAACCAAATGATGCAAATTCACGGGCATTATTACTGGAACATTTACAGCTTGTTCGATGAATTAAAAACAGGTTTGAAAAAATGTATTACGGAATATAAAATTCAGCCCGATTCGCTGGGTACCGATACCTGGGGCGTGGATTACAGTTTATTAAACAAGGAAGGACAAATTATCGGGTTGCCTTATGCCTACCGCGACCACCGGACAGACCATTCGATGCAGGAGTTTTTCGAAGTTTTGCCCAAAAACGAAACCTACCTGTTGTCGGGGATTCAGTTTATGCAGTTCAATACGTTGTTCCAGCTTTTTTCTTCAGCAAAGGAAAAATATTCGGGATTGGAATCAGCTAAAAGTTTACTTTTTACACCCGATGTGCTGAACTATTTGTTTACCGGCGTAAAGAAAATTGAATATACCATTGCCAGCACTTCACAATTGTTGAAACCGGGGAAAGCAGTTTGGGAACCAAAACTTTTTGAAGCAGCCGGAATTCCGGTTTCGCTAATGGAAGAAATTATCCAGCCGGGAGTTGAAATCGGTAAAATTTTGCCTGAAATCATGGAGGAAACCAGTTCAGAAAATATACCCTGCGTTTCAGTGGCCTCTCACGATACAGCTTCGGCGGTTGCTTCTGTACCGGCCGAAGGTGAAAACTGGGCTTATTTAAGTTCCGGGACCTGGTCGTTGCTGGGGATTGAGAGCCCGGTTCCGTTGGTTTCGGAAAAAACGCTGGAGATGAATTTTACCAACGAAGGCGGTGTGAACGGAACTACCCGTTTCCTGAAAAATATTATGGGAATGTGGCTCATCCAGGAGTGTAAACGCATTTGGGATGAAGAGGGAGAAATGCAGTGGCAGACGATTGTGGATTTGAGCAATGCCGCCCAGCCTTTCCGGTGTTTTATCAACCCCGATCATCCTTCGTTCCTGAATCCTGGAAACATGCCCAAAGCCATTCAGGATTATTGTGCCAATACCGGCCAGTTTGTTCCACAGTCAAAAGGTGAAATTGCCCGCTGTATTTACGACAGCCTTGCTTTAAAATACCGGTATGTGATCAGGCAAATTGAGTCGATTACCGGGAAACCCATCGAAAAACTGCATATTATCGGGGGAGGGGCAAACAATAAAATGCTGAACCAGTTAACAGCCGATGCCACTGGAATACCTGTTATTGCCGGGCCAGTTGAAGCCACAGCTATCGGAAACATGATGATGCAGGCCAAAGCGCTGGGCGTGGTGGAAACACTGGAAGAAATCCGTGAAATTATCCGGAACTCTTTCGAAGTAGTCCAGTATTTGCCTTCGCCAAAACTCAACTGGGACGAAGCCTATCAAAAATTTGAGCGTCTGAGCTGATATTTTCTCCGTAAAGAAATTATTGAAAAAGGTTGCCCGGTATTGGATTGAACTCCAAAAAAACCGGGCAACATTTTTTTAAAATTCACCAAATTTAAAGGCCGAAACGGTAGCCCAGCGATAAGCCAAAACCTGTGTTTTTAATAACTGTTTTATCATTTGGAATCAGGCTGTTTTCGGGGCTGATGTTAAGCATCCCTAACTGGGCGTTGAACTGAACAAAAATTCCCTGTTCCAGTTCGTAGCCGAAAAATATATTTCCACCGGCATCGAAAGGCCTGATGTAGTTTATATCCTGCGAATTACCCGAACTGAAACTATTTTTGAATTTGATTTCGTATTTTGTAGTCCCGGAGTTTGTTTCAAAAATGGCTTTTCCTCCTATTCCATAGGCCAGGTAAGGCCCAAAACCAAGCATAAAATAGCCATTGCCCAATGCTCCTTTATAAACTATATTTAACGGTAGTTCGATGTACGAAAGCCGGTAAGTTGAGCTGATGGTTATTGTGCCGGCCCTGTCTTTTGCCCCCTTTGTGGAAAGTTGCAGACCCGGCTGAAAATAAAATTCAGGAGCTACCGGAATCTGTACATTGACCCCGGCATGAAACCCGGTCATCAGGTCATTTCCCAGTTTGTCGCCGGTAAAGTCTTTGCCATTCAGGTTTTGAAAGTTTATTCCTCCAAGAATAGCGACTGATGGTTTTTCGGAAAACTGTCCAAATACAAAGGGCGAAATCAGGAAAAGAATCAGAAATATTGAAATCTTCTTTGTCTTCATAGAATTCATTTTTATTGATTTTGTTGTGCTGCTTCAGCTTTCATTTTTTCGTTAGCCGTAATCACAAATTCAACCCTGCGGTTTTGTGTGCGGCCATCTTCCGTATCGTTGGAATATTTGGGCAGCAATTCGCCAAAACCTTTGGTGGCTATGCGACTGTTATTGATTCCTTTGCCAAATAAATATTTTGAAACGTTTCCTGCCCTTTGTTCCGAAAGGGTTTGATTGTAGGCGTCGCTTCCCTTGCTGTCGGTATGTCCCTGAACCTCAATATCTGTGTCTGGATAATGGTTCAGCACCGTGACCAGTTTGTCGAGGTTGGCTTTGGCGTCGGCCGAAAGATCTGATTTGTCGAATCCAAAAAGGACACTGCTGCTGAATTCAACAACGATTCCTTCACCCACACGTTCCACTTTGGCGTCGGGTACTGTATTTTTAATTTCCTCGGCCTGTTTGTCCATTTGCCGCCCGATGATGGCGCCCGAAGCGCCGCCAACGGCTGCCCCGATAATAGCGCCCAATGCCGTATTTCCTGCGGCTTTCCCAACTACTGCACCGGCAGCACCTCCGGCTGCTGTCCCAACAGCAGCGCCTTTTTGTGTTTTGTTCCATGTTGCACATCCCTGGAAAATCAGTGCTGTGCTTAGAATAACCATTACTGCAATTCTCAGATTTTTCATGATCATTTTTTTAAGTGTTCATTATTCATTGTAGATTGTTTATTCAAAACAATCCACCTTTAAATTTACACGATTTTTTTCTAATGTGTAAGCATCGGTCACGGTTCTTTTCTGAAAACAGAAAATGAACGTGAAGGCAAAATCAAAACAGTTTGATTTTACTTTTGTTTGACAAATGATTTGAAAAACGGTTACCCCAGGCTGTAAAAAACAGAAAAGAAGTGCATAATACTTCCGGCCAGAACAAACAAATGCCAGATTCCATGGCCGTATTTGAGGTTACGCCACACGTAGAAAATAACGCCAAGCGAATAACATCCGCCACCAATAAACAGAAAAATGAGGCTGTTTGAAGGCAGGTTTTGTACCATTGGAACAACGGCGATAAGAAACATCCAGCCCATAAGTACATAGATTCCGACCATGAGTTTACGGAAACGGGTGAGATAAATCGACCGGATGACAACACCGCCAATGGCAAGCCCCCAGATAATTCCGAATAATGTCCAGCCCAGCACACCGCGCAGAGTGGTCAAAACAAACGGGGTGTAGGTTCCGGCTATCAGCAAAAAAATGGCAGCATGATCGAAGCGGGCAAAAAGGTTTTTTATACTCTGTTTCGTAAAACTGTGGTATAGCGTGGATGATAGATAAAGCAGGATTAAGGTACTTCCAAATACGGAGAAACTTACCACATGCCAGGCATCTCCTTTGATGGCAGCAAAAATCACCAGAATTACCAGCGCTGCAATGCTCAGCAAAGTTCCAATTCCGTGGGTGATGCTGTTGAAAATTTCTTCTCCAAGGGTTAACGCTCTGTACTCTTTCCCTGTTTTTTCCTTTTTCCTTGTAGCAAATTGCATTAGCGGCTTTTTACGTTTTGATGCCCTAAAAATACAAAAAAAAGCTTTGCCTTTTTTGAAAACTTAATCCATTATAAATAAAGAACGCCTTTAATCCCTTGAAATACAAAAGGAAAAGGCGTTTTTTGTTTTGTTATTTGGAAATGATTTCTACATTGGCCCAATCAATTCGATAAATATTCCGTCGGGATCCTGAATGAGAATAAATTTTCTGTCACCTTCGAGTGATGAAGGGCTTTCGCTTAAAATTTTCACTTTGTTTTTTTGAACCCGTTCCATGATTGGGGCAAGGTGGTTGACAAATAGGGTAATGTACTGCATGCCCGTGTCGTCCGACATGTACTTTTGTTTCGGATGTCTGGCTTTCGTCCCCAGGCTCATCAGTTTCCATTCGTTTGCCCGTTCGCTGTCTTCCAGTTTTAAAATGGTTACATCCAACTGGTATTTGTCGGTTAATCCAAGTTTTTTTGCCTGCTCTTTTGAAACTGAAAATTCCCCGGTTTTAGTCATCCCGATTATTTTTGTGTAAAAATCAATTGATTTTTGGATGTCTTCCACGACCACCCCTACACTGATGGCAGGATTTGAAAAATCTCCTGGGACGGGCGCCATTTGTGCAGTCACTGTAAGTGTGCCAACCGATAAAATCAACGATAACAGATAGTTTTTCATAAGATGCATTTTTTAGTTTTTGAGGTAAATTTAAAATTTTTCTTCGTATAGATGGACCGATTGATACAAGAACGGCAATTTTCATTTAGCTTTGAAAAAAAACAGATGACCTTACCACAAATCAATAACAGCAATGTTTCCGGTTTCCTGAACCAGGACGAAATCGTCCGTGAAACTGCTGCACAGATCATGAAGGATTTTGGAATGTTTGGCGTTGAAATTACCTTTTCGGGCAATACCAGTCAGGCATACGACGAACTACATGCTCAATTGGTTGATCAGATTTCGGAACTGCTGGAACGTAACTACGAATTGCTGCTTTCGGTTTTGTACCAGGTTGACATAACCGAGCGCGAAATTGCCCGCGCCG
Organism: uncultured Maribellus sp.; assembly: GCA_964533365.1. Lineage (GTDB taxonomy): Bacteria > Bacteroidota > Bacteroidia > Bacteroidales > Prolixibacteraceae > Draconibacterium. Next base: position 8,961 of record CAZHKI010000076.1, read on the forward strand.
AATATGAACTTCCTCATTACAACCACGTGGAAATTATTGCCCACCAGGTCATTGTCCGCGATTTGAAAAAAGTGCTGCTGCGCAGGTATTTCAAAGCGAAAGACAATGGTTAAACTGTCGCATATAAAGCATTTGTTATCCTTTTATTCCCTGGATAGAGTCTGTTAACTTCCTTTTCTCTGCCGAAAGAATTTTTTCTATTTTCAGGAACTTTATTTCCGGTTTTCTGTTCGGTATGAATATTCTGAAACAGAAAGTTTCGGAAGTTTTATTTCGCCGGATAATCAAAACATGAAAAAGAAAACAAGACACATGACCATCGCATTACTGATTTTTTTGTTAATAATTCTTATCGTTACAGTTTTTATGAGGCAGACAAGTTTTGGCAGGCTTCCGCGAGGTGAGCGCCTTGAAAGTATTCAAAAATCACCGAATTTTCGTGACGGAATCTTTCAGAATCTGAACAACACGCCGCAAATGGCTGAAGATGCCCGTTTCCAGCACATATTGAGGGATATGTTTTTGTCGAAAAGCAGAAAACCAACCGGCATCATTCCATCGGTGAAAACCAATTTGCTGAATCTGCCGCCCGATGAGGATGTGCTGGTTTGGTTTGGCCATTCATCTTATTTCATGCAAATTGATGGCAAAAAAATCCTGGTCGATCCGGTACTGAGCGGGCACGCGTCTCCGTTTTTCTTTTCAGTGAAAGCATTTCCCGGCGCTAACGTTTACACGGTAGACGATTTTCCGGAGATCGATTATCTCGTCATTACACACGATCATTGGGATCATCTGGATTATAAAACGGTTGTCCCGTTAAATTCCAAAATCAAAAAAATAATTGCCCCGCTGGGAGTTGGCGAACATCTGGAACGCTGGAAGTTTGAAAAAGACAATATTACAGAACTCGATTGGTACGAATTTTCAGAACCGGATGAAGGTTTCCGGTTTACAGCTACCCCGGCCCGGCACTTTTCTGGAAGGGGGTTGCACCATAAACGGACACTCTGGGCTTCGTTTGTTTTGCAAACGCCGTCACTGAAAATTTTTATTGGCGGCGATGGTGGGTACGATACTCATTTTGCTGAAATCGGATTAAAATTTGGCAGTTTCGATTTGGCAATTCTGGAAAACGGGCAGTACAGTCCCAACTGGAAATACATCCACATGATGCCGGAACAAACGCTGCAGGCAGCCAACGATTTGCAGGCCAAACGGTTGTTGCCGGTTCATAACTCAAAATTTGCGCTGGCCAACCATGCCTGGAACGAACCGCTAAAACGGATAACTGAACTCAATGCAGCATATAACCTTTTATTAGTTACGCCCATGCTTGGGGAAAAGGTGAACCTGAACGACGATTCTCAATCTTTTTCAAATTGGTGGGAGGGTGTTAATTAGTGGAAGTGTTCAGAGTCTGTTTTGATTTATTTGAAAAATTAAATTTTCTGTTTTTCAAATTGTGCCGCAGGCACCAAATATGGGTAGAAAATGGCGTTAAGCGATATGATTTTGTCCCGGATGGGACAAAATTTTCTTGCCGATTTATTTAGCTACCCACATTATATCCCTACCGGGATAAAATCACAATTCAAAACAGTCTCTTAGTTTTTCTGGCTTTTATAACGGCCGCGCAACCATGATCCCGGTTGAATGTTTGCTGTTTTTCAGGTAATCATCCAGCGTATTTTCCGATAAAACCACTTTGCCTTCAGTTGACGAGGCATGAAGGATATGCATTCTTCCGTTCACTTTAACCATAAGGACCACGTGCGAAATATCGAGCCCGGATATGTCGGTGGTGATACCGGCAATGTCGCCGTTCATGAGGTGGCTTTCAAATTTGGCGATTTGAGTTTTTGGGATGAAATAAATTTTCCGTGCTGAAATTTCTTTTTCCGTGGAGGAGATGAACGGGATAAGTGTGCTGTCTTTCAGTTGGATGTAACTGCCGGGGTGGGTACTCATAAAATTCACGAAAACAGGGCAGGGGATTTGTGCAATTTCTTTTGAAACGTCTTTTATCGTTTTTTTCTTTTCATTGTCGTAAATCCAGTCGCTGAAATAGTGCAGCCGCGAAAGGTAGCCGTCGATTTTTCCGTTGCGGTAACGAATGT
>CAZHKI010000077.1:0-10994 GCA_964533365.1 uncultured Maribellus sp.
GGTATTTGCCGACGAAAGGTTGGGGAAAATCAAGGTGTTGACATCCTGTCCGTTCAGTCGTGAAAATGGATATTTCCGGTCGCGGAGTTCCTTATCGAGGGCAAAGTTGAGCTGCATTTCCCCGTCAATGGCCAGGGTTGGAAACTCGTCCTGCAGAACTTTTACCGCCTCGTGGACCGAAGCTGGGCTACCCATTTCGTCGGAGCCGAAATTGGAATACGAAAGCATGGCGACTTTGGGTTCACGGGCAAACAGGCGCACAGTGTTTTGGGCCAGCCTCCCGATGTCGATGAGCGTTTCGGTTGAGGGATGGCGGTTAATCAACGTGTCGGCCAGGAAAAATGTTCCTTTCTTTGAACTGAAAATATGCATGGTGGCAAAGTGGTTAAATCCTTCACGTATACCGATGACTTCTTTGGCCACTTTAATGGTATTGGAATATTTGGTGTAAACGCCGGTAATGAAAGCATCGGCATCGCCGGTTTCCACCATCATCATTCCGAAATAGTTGCGTTCGAACATTTTGTCGTTGGCCTCTTCAAATGTAGCCCCCTGGCGCGACCGTTTCTGGGTCAGAATATGGGCATAACGTTCACGACTTTCCGCCTCGCGGTCGTGGCGAAGGTTGATCACCTTACATCCTTCGAGGCTGAGGTTCAGTTCGGCAGCCAGTTTTTCTATCCGTTCGTGGTTTCCCAGCAAGATTGGATAGCAGATACCTTCCTGGTAGGCTTCTACTGCGGCTTTCAGCATATTCGGGTGCGAGCCTTCGGCAAATACTACCCGGCGCGGGTTTTCGCGTGCCATGTCGCGGAACCGGCGGGTCATTTTCGATTCGTACCCCATCAAATGGCGCAGGTTATCTTTGTAAGCGTCCCAGTTGTCGATGGTTTTGCGGGCGACACCCGATTCGATGGCTGCCCGTGCAACCGCCGCCGATACTTCAGTAATAAGCCGTGGATCAACCGGTTTTGGGATAATATAATCTTTGCCAAAAGCGAGTTTTTTAACATTATAAGTTGCATTCACCATGTCGGGGACCGGTTGTTTGGCTAATCCGGCAATGGCCTTGCAGGCAGCCAGTTTCATCTCTTCGTTGATTTGCCGGGCACGGGTATCAAGCGCTCCGCGGAAAATGTACGGGAACCCGATCACGTTGTTGATTTGGTTCGGGTAATCAGACCTTCCGGTGGCAAAAATGAGGTCTTCGCGGGCTGATTTTGCATCTTCGTAACTGATTTCAGGGGTTGGGTTGGCCAGCGCAAACACAATGGGCGTGGGGGCCATGGTTTGCACCATTTCTTTCGAAAGAACGTTTCCTTTCGAAAGCCCAAGGAAAACATCGGCTCCCTTGATGGCGTCTCCCAGCGTTTTGATGTCGGTACGTGTAGTGGCAAATTCTTTTTTCGATTCGTTCAAATCGGTACGTTCAACAGATAATACGCCTTTGCTGTCGAGCATTACAATATTTTCGGGCCGAACGCCGAGGGCTTTGTAAAGTTTGGTACACGACACCGCTGCAGCACCTGCTCCGTTAACCACAATTTTTACTTCATCAATTTTTTTTCCCGATATTTCCAACGAGTTCAGCAACCCCGCAGCCGAGATAATGGCTGTGCCGTGTTGGTCGTCGTGCATCACCGGAATGTCAAGTTCGGCCTTGAGGCGCTCTTCAATTTCAAAACATTCGGGAGCTTTAATATCTTCCAGGTTAATTCCGCCAAAAGTTGGCGCAATGGCTTTCACTATCTCGATAAATTTTTCAGGGTCTTTTTCATCCACTTCAATGTCAAAAATATCAATTCCGGCATAGATTTTAAAAAGCAATCCTTTTCCTTCCATAACCGGTTTCCCGGCCAGTGCGCCAATATCGCCTAACCCCAGAACTGCCGTGCCATTTGAAATAACAGCCACCAGGTTTCCTTTCGCGGTGTAGTCGTAGGCCAGTTCCCTGTTTTTTTCAATTTCAAGACATGGTTCTGCCACACCCGGCGAATAAGCCAACGACAAGTCGGCCTGTGTGCTGTGGGGTTTGGTCGGATTTACTTCAATCTTTCCCGGCTTTCCCTGTGAGTGGTAGAGCAGAGCTGCTTCTTTTATATTCTTATTCATTACTCTTTCTATTTATAAGTAAAAATTGATTTTGTGTACAAATTTATTTGTTTATTCAGGGGAGCAGCTCGAATTTGATATTGCCAGAAAATGTTTAACAGATAATTAATCAATATTTTTGAATTTCAGCCCTGGAAGTTCATATTGTCTGTTGGCTGCCGGCAGTGTGTTCATGAATCCTGGCAGGATGGTTCTGATGGATTTTCGTTCAGGATTTTTTTATCGGTTATATCGTAAAATTCAGCTAAAATCATTGCTGTGGCGCCCCAAATGATTTCGTTTTCGAACCGGATACACGGGACGATTATTTTTTTTGTTGTGATGTCAATTTCCACATAGTCAGAAAGATTTCTGTATTTTAATAAAGGGAAAAAGATTAGTTTTTCCACTTCGTTTGAATTAATGGTGAAAGATGGTTTTTCGCGGATCCATCCAACAAAGGGTTGTATAAGGAACTGACTGGCGGAAACATAAAGTTCGGAAAGGGCACCAGCAATTTCAATTTTCCCGGGGTCGACCCCGATTTCCTCGAATGTTTCGCGAAGTACAGTTTCGAGCGCAGTTTCCCCGGGTTCAATGCGGCCTCCCGGAAAAGCAATTTGTCCGGGGTGAAATTTCATGTGCCCGGTCCTTTTTATCAGGCAAACGTATAAATCTTCCTTTTCTTCGAACAGTAAAAGCATCACACTGCTGTGTTTCAGACTTCCGGTGTCGTGGCAGTCAACAATGAGTGTACGCGTTGGGGGCAGGAATTTCCGGTGTGATATTGAACCCGGCAAAGCTTTTTTAAGTGCTTCTTTGATATGTCCGTAAGCTGATTCCATTGGGCAAAAATAGGAAATACCCGCGGATACGGGTATTTCTCATGATTTTAATTTAGATGGTTATTCCCAGTCCAACAAAAAAGGTCCGTCCGGGTGTGCCGGTATTGTACCCTCCGGATGGATCAGTATAGTTAAAAATATTCTCAACCCCCAGTTTCAGCTGGTAGTTCGATTTGAACGTGTGGGTGGTGGTCAGTTTCCAGAGCGAAAAATTATCCAGTTCCACAGCATGGGTCTGGTGTGTGGTTTCATTCATCAGAAGAATGGTTTTCGCTCCGTATAAATTACTTTGCAGGTTGATGTTCAAGCCATATATTTTTTTTGTCAGGTTATAATCGAGGTTGAATTTTCCTGAAAAGTTTCTGACATTTTCGAATTCCCGGTCTTCCACCTGATCGTATTTTTTCGAGAAAGTAACAGAGCCGTTAAAAAACAGGTTTCGTACCACTTTGGTTTTCAGCAGTACATCAATTCCCTTGAGTAGAACCTCGTCGTAATTCCGGTAAGCATATTCGATAATCCCTCCGGGTTTAACGGTGTATTCATCCATATTTTCGCTAATCATGTCTGAAATGTGGTTTTGGTAAACCGAAACGGCAAAAGAAACCCCCTCGCGTGTATATTCCGTGGAAAGGGAAACATATTTTGATTTTTCGGGCTCCAACCCTTCGTACCCAACCAAAAACATAGGCGGGCCGGGGGCAGGGATTTGAAACGACATGTATTTTTCTTTCAGCGAAGGCGTTTTATAACCCATTCCGTAATTTCCCCTGAAAGCGAAGTGCCATATGGTGTACATGGCCGAAAGCTGCGGGGTAAAATGCCAGCCGTATTCCGAGTTGTTGTGCGCCCTGAATCCCCCGATAATATTCGCTTTATCTCCAATTTGGATGTCGTCCTGTGCGAAAACAATGGATTCGGTATTGGTTTTTCGGTCAATGTTGTTTCTTGGGGCTGTCAGGTTTTCTGAAATATATTCCGCACCCACGGTCAGTACATTTTTTCGGGAGAGGTTGAAGTTGCCCAAAAGGCGGGCATTGTTGAACAGGTTGTTGTAGTCGCTCACCAGCGAATCGGGTGTAATTTTGTTGAGGAGTTCGAAGTTGTCGGAATACCAGCTCAATGTCAGATTGCTTCGGCGATTTAAAAACCATGAGGCTTTGGCGCCGTATGAAAAATCGGTGTTCCGCCGGTTGTAGAGGCTGGCCGATGTGTTGTCGCGGTTTTTGTTCATCAGCGAAACATTCCCTTCAAGTTGCAGTTTGTCGGTTGGCGAATAGCTCAAACGCTCGCTCACCACTACCGCATCCTCCCTTTCCTGCGTTCGGTACGAGTTTCCTTCGAAAAGGTCGTACCCATCTGTTTTTTCAAAATCTACCGAGGTTTGGGTTGAAAAATTGCCAAGCTTTGAGCCAATACTCAACCGGTGGTTTTGTGTATTATATCGCGAAAAGCGGGTGGATGCAGAAAGTCTGAACGGGTCAGCCGGAGTTTTGGTGATGATATTGACCACTCCGCCAAGGGCATTGGAACCATACAATGTGGAACTGGCCCCTTTTACCACTTCAATCCGTTCAATATCGGCCATGTTGATCCGGCTGTAATCGATGTCGCCATAAGTGTCGCCGGCCAAACGTTCGCCGTTCACCAAAAAAAGCATGTATTGCGGATCAATTCCCTGCAGGGTGACTGATTTTCCGGTTGCCGAACTTGAAAATTCGATTCCCGGGACAACCATTTCCAGGGCCTGGGTAATGTCGGCAGCATCTTTGCGTTCCAGTTCGCGTGAACTGATTGTCTGGGTGAGGACAGGGGTATTTTTCAGGCTTTTTTCGGTGCGTGTGCCGGTAACCACCACGGCATTCAGGTCGATGGTGGTTTCAGCCAATTCGAATTGGAGTTTCACCGGTTGACCGGTCAGTATTACCGGTTTCTCAACCGTTTCGTAGCCGAAAAAACTTACCCTGATGCGGTATTCCCCGTTTTTTAACCCTGTGATGGAATAATTCCCTTCGCTGTCGGAGGCAGTTCCCCGTGTGGTGTTCATAACTACAATGTTGGCGCCGGTCAAAACTTCGTTATTTCCGGTTTTAATGGTCCCGGTAATTGTGTTTTGTGCTTCCATTGTCTGAAGACTCAGAATGAATGTCACGGTAATCAGAAAGATATTTTTGATTTGTCTCATTATTTAAATGCGTTTTACCTGTTTTGATAAATTTATATCTGTCGAATGAATTTATGGAAAGCGAAATGTACTGCTAAAATTATTAAGGGGTTTTTCAATCGCTTTCCAGGTTGCTATACAAACAGGGCAGGAGGGGCTTTGTTTTCGTTATTGCCGGGATAGATTGATTTCCCGGTGAGGTGGGTTATTACAGGAGGAACTTTTTCGGATGTAATAAAATGAAAGAAATCCTTGCCGGTAGAAATGATGGCCGCAGAATTTCCTACAGGTGTAACGTGATAATGGCTTTCCACATCACCGGATGGACTAATATGTTGAATTTCGAAATGAACACCGGATTTTGGTATTTCAGCGGAAGGTGCCGAAATAAAAAAGAACAACGGTAATATAACCGTGAGGATCAGGGTTATAATTTGTCCGGTTGCTCCAATGAAAAACATATTTTTTTTGTTTGTGCCGCCAAAGGTAAATAATTCTGTAAAACGAATATCTGAAAAGTACAAATATTAATCGAAGCGGATGGTTTTATCGGGTGAAATCCTGCTGACCAGATAGCTGGGGATCAGCAGCATCAGTGTGGTAACGGTAATACTGGCGGCGTTCAGCAATACAAGGTGCAAAACTGAAAAGTTCACCGGCACCACATCGACGTAATAGGTGGTGGGATTCAGCGTAACCACCTGGAAGAATTTTTGAATCAGGATAATTGAAATCCCGAATACATTTCCCCACAACATTCCACGGCTGGTGAGAAATACCGACAAATACAGAAAGACTTTCCGGATGTTCCAGTTTTGGCTACCCAACGCCTTGAGTACGCCAATCATGCTGCTTCGTTCCAGAATAAGTACCAGTAACCCCGAAATCATGTTGAACCCGGCAACCACCGATAACAGCAAAAGAATGACCCAAACATTCATGTCGATAATCGACAACCAGTCGAAAATTTGCGGGTATTCGCGCCGGATACTGCTGGTACGCAGGATGGCCGAATTTTCCTCGCGGTAATTAATTACCAGGTTCCTGACTTGCTGTTCCATTTCTTCTGTTTTGCTAAAATCAGAAACCGTGATTTCAAATCCGCTGATATCATCGTTTAGCCAGTCGTTTAACCGTTGTACCTGTTTGATATCGCCCAGTATGAAAAGGTTGTCAAAATCTTCAAGACTGGTCCGGTAAATTCCACAAACCTGAAGTTGCAGAATTCTGGGATTGGTTTCGTTTTCGTTGATAAAGTAGAGGATGGCCTGGTCGTCCAGGTCAATTTCCAATAACCGGGCAACCTGTTCCGACAGGATGATTTCGTTTACGCGGGCTGTATCGTTTATGGCGGGAAGCCTTCCTTTCAGCAGGTTTTTTTCAAAAAAGTCCCAGTTGTATCCCGGTTCCACACCTTTAAATACAATTCCCTGAATGTATTCGTCGGTTTTGATCATTCCTGGTTTGGTGGCGAACGGCTGGAGGGAGCGTATGCCGGGTATTGATTTTAAATCGCTGATGAACGGCTGGTTTTTTGAAAAAGGTTTGGTTTCGTAAGAGTTGTTCGAGTCGTAGTTTACAATCTGGATGTGTGAGCCAAACCCGATTACTTTGTCGCGGATTTCATTTTTGAACCCGGTAACCACGGCAACTGAAACAATCATTACCGCAAGGCCCAGTGCAATGCCAACCAAAGCGATGCGCAGCACTTTCTGCGATAAATTTTTCCGGTTCGATTTATCGAAGAACAATTTACGTGCAATGAAAAGTTCGGTGTTCATTCCGGGTAATTTTAATCCTTTTACGGAACGGTTTGCACCGTTTCCTTTTCAGACTGAATATTTCTGCGGTTAATAAATGGCAGCACAAGCAACGAAATAATCCCCAGAATGATGATCATGGCAGTGGTGGAGGTATGCGAAACGAATGCGAAAATTACTCCGTTTTCGCGGGCCACGCCATATAAAAGCAGCGCTTCGATAGCCATGAAATGCCACGCGCCGATTCCGCCCTGTACCGGCGCCACCATTCCGAAGCTGGCCAAAACAAACGTTGTCAGCCCGGCAATCGGGTTTAAATGTTTGGTGAACCCGAAGGCAAAAAAGGTAACATACAACATCAGGTAATACAACGTCCAGATGAATACCGAATGAAAATAGAACCACCCTTTTTGTTTGATTGATTTGATGGAGATAAAACCTTCTTTAAAATTCATCAGAATCCCGATCATTTTTCGGTAAACGAAGGTGTTTTTGAATTTCTTTCGGAAAACGTAGATCAGGATAAACAGCAAAACCACGCCCGCAATCAGAAATGGAGAAGAAACGACCGACTGCAGTTTTTGTTCGATTTCGGGATTTTGGTGCAGGAATCCTAACATTTTACCAAACTGCGAAACAATAACAATGCAGAGTAATATCAGCAATGAAATCATATCAACCAGGCGTTCGGCCACCACGGTTCCAAACAGTTTGGTAAACGAAATTTTCTCGTACCTCGACAGTACCCCGCAACGGGCCACTTCGCCCATTCGGGGAAATGCCAAGTTCATCAGATATCCCACCATTACTGCCAGAAAAGTGTTGATAACCCGGGGCTTGTGGCTGATGGGTTCTATCATCAGTCCCCAGCGCAAGGTGCGGCTGATGTGGCTGAGCAGCCCGATAAAAAGCGCAAGAATGACCCAAAAATAGTTCACTTCGTTTTTTAATACCGTTTTAATTCGCTCCATGTCCTGATCTTTATAAATCAGCCAGAAAATAAATGCTCCCAACGCAAAAAAGGCAAGGAATTGAATGGTTTTGATGATAAATTTTTTCAATCTTCAGAATTTTATAAGTCTGTAAATCCGGTCTGAACTGAATTCCCCAAATTTTTACTATTTTCGGGCAGCGAAATTAAGGCTTTTACCACGTTTCGCACAGACAAAAATATAAATTTGTTTGGTTTAATCCGACAAAGTGGCAATGAAGTAGATAACGGAAATGAGTGGGGCGATTAATAATGAATATGGTGAAACCCAAAAAGAACCTTGGTCAGCATTTTTTAACCGATCAGAACATTGCCCGAAAAATTGTTGACAATCTGGGTGCTGAAGTTCCCGAAGTACTTGAAATTGGCCCGGGAACGGGGGTACTCACCCGGTTTTTGCTCCAGCGTCCCGAACTTTCCCTTCATGTAGTTGAAATTGACCGTGAGTCGGTTACTTACCTTGAACAAAATTTTCCGTTACTCCACGGTCGGATATATGCCGAAGATTTTCTTAAGTTTGATGTTTCCTGCCATTTCCCGGGATTTTTTTCGATCATAGGGAATTTTCCCTACAACATTTCCTCCCAAATATTTTTCAGGGTTCTCGAATTTCGCAACCGTGTTCCTCAGGTGGTGGGCATGATTCAAAAGGAAGTGGCCGAGCGCATTTGTTCAGGACCAGGAAATAAAACTTACGGGATTTTGAGCGTGCTGCTGCAGGCTTTTTACCAAATCGACTATTTATTTACCGTACCCGAACACGTGTTTTTTCCCCCGCCTAAAGTGAAATCGGCTGTGATTAAATTAGTACGGAACAACGTAGCTGTTTTACCCTGCGACGAAGCACTGTTTGTGAAAATTGTGAAGACAGCGTTTAATCAACGCAGAAAAATGCTCCGGAACTCCATCAGGGAAATATGTGAAACCATTCCCGAAGAATTTGCGGAATTGCGCCCCGAACAACTTTCGGTCGATGCATTTATCCGGTTGACCCGTGCCATTGAAAAACTTCAAAAAGAAATGAAACATGGAAGTTGAAATCACCAGGGATTTTATCGAACGCCTGAAAGAACTGATTGGTAGTCAGAATGAAGCTGAAGTGAAGGCGATGATGGAAGATCTTCATCCGGCCGATATTGCCGAAATGATGGACGATCTTTCGATGGATGAAGCTAAATTCATTTACCAGTTGCTTGATGGTGAAAAAGCTTCGGATGTGTTGGTGGAAATACCGGAATCCGACCGCATCCGGTTTTTAAAAGTTTTGCCGCCCGAACTGATTGCCAGCAAGTTCATCGAATATATGGATTCCGACGACGCTGCCGATGTGGTTTCTGCCCTCAGCGACGATTTGAAAAAGGAAGTTCTGAATGAAATTGAAGACGTTGAACAGGCCGGCGATATTGTCGATTTGCTTGAATACGAAGACGATACGGCCGGGGGGATCATGGCCAAGGAGTTGGTTTCGGTCAACGAAAACTGGACCGTGGCCACCTGCCTGAAAGAAATCAGTAACCAGGCACAGGAGGTCGATGAAATTTATTATATCTACGTGGTCGATGACATGGAGAAACTCAAAGGGATCCTTTCTTTGAAAAACCTGATCATTACGAACACGAATACCAAAATTTCAAACATTTACAACCCCGACGTCAAAATGGTTTATACCAGCACCCGGCAGGAAGAGGTAGCCGAAATTATGGACAAATACGACCTTGTGGCCATTCCCGTGGTGGATGAAATTGGCCGGCTGAAAGGCCGGATTACCTTCGACGATGTGATCGATTTTGTTCGCGAGGAAGCCGAACGCGACTACCAGATGATTTCGGGGATTACCGGCGACGTGGAACCCGGCGATAAGGTATGGGAACTGTTGCGCGCCCGGTTGCCCTGGCTGCTCATCGGGTTGGTGGGAGGAATTATGGGCGCACTGGTACTGGGATCGCACGAAGAGGAATTGAGCCGCGTAACCGAACTGGCTTTTTTCATCCCGCTTATTGCCGCTATGGCAGGTAATGTTGGCGTGCAATCGTCGGCTATTGTCGTTCAAAGCATTGCCAGTGGGGTAAAGGATATGGATACCACATCCAGGAAACTGTTCAAGGAAATTTCGGTGGCCTTGTTCACGGCCACAATATTCGCTGCTCTGATTTTCCTCTATAATTTTTTCAGCCAGGGCGATATGAATCTTACCTTCTCGGTTTCCATTTCCCTTTTTGCATCGTTCTTCGGAACAACGATTCCGCTGGTATTAAACCGGCTTAAAATTGATCCGGCACTGGCAACCGGGCCGTTTATCACCACCATGAACGACATTCTGGGGCTGCTTATTTATTTATCGGTCGGGAAAATGTTTTTCGATTTTTTATAACTGTTGTTATTGTGAAAAACAGAAGGATTATCATCGGGCGAAAAGATGTGGCCGATTTTGGGAAACTCGATTTATTTGGCATCGAAGTAAAAATCGACTCGGGTGCTTATACATCCAGTTTTCACTGCCATAAAATAGAAAAGATTTTCAGGGACGGGCAGGAACTGCTGAAATGCAATTTTCTCGATCCCAGCCACCCTCTGTATCATGAAAAAGAATTTTGTTTCGATAGTTTTGAATACCGGAAAGTAAAGAGTTCGAACGGGATGGTGGAAGAACGTTTTTCTGTGCGGACCGAAATGACCATTTTTAACAAAAAATACCCCATTGAACTTACACTGACTGAACGCCCGGATATGAAACACCCGGTTTTATTAGGACGAAAATTCCTTTCCGGGAAATTTTTAATCAATACCTCGCGGAAAAACCTTTCGCTGAAAGGTGAAAAAACTGAAATTGAAATCAACAGAAAGAGATGAAAATTGTCATATTGTCCAGAAATCCTCACCTTTATTCAACCAAACGGTTGGTGCAGGCTGGCGAAAAACGAAAACACGAGATGCTGGTGGTCGATCACACCAAATGCGATCTCATCATCGAAAAGAAAAAACCGACGATCATTTACAAAGGGAAAAAGCTGGAGAATGTCGATGCCGTGATTCCCCGGATTGGCGCGTCGGTAACTTTTTACGGGACCGCGGTTGTGCGGCAGTTTGAAATGATGAAAGTTTTTACAGCCATTGAATCGCAGGCGCTGGTCCGCTCGCGCGAC
>CAZHKI010000078.1:0-10955 GCA_964533365.1 uncultured Maribellus sp.
GATTTGACCATCGCCACCCGCAATCCTGAGGAAGTAGAAAACCTTATTGGCGGACAACCCAATAGGAAAGCCATTTCATGGATTCCGGATGACGAAAAACTTACGGAGGAACTGATTGCAACACATGACCTGACGTTGAGCCTTCTCCCCGGCAAACTCCTTACTGCGGTAGCCAAAAATTGCATCCGCCATAAAAAGCCGCTGGTAACGACAAACCGGATTTCGTCAGAAATGAAAGATCTGGACAGTGAAGCAAAAAAAGCCGGGATTATCCTGCTCCATAAAATGGGATTTGCCCCGGGATTCGAACACATGACCGCCATGCGGCTCATTGACAAGGTACAGCAGAAAAGCGGGATAATCAGGGAAATGGTTTCACTGAGCGGCGCACTGGCTGCGCCCGAGGAAACGAACAACCCGTTCCGGCACAAGTTTACTGCATCGCCCCGGGAAACCATCAGAATGTATAACCACGGAACACGGTTCCTGATAAACGGAACGATAAAAGAAATTCCGGCCGACGAACTTTTCACCAATCCCGCTTCAGCAGAATTCCCAGGCTTGGGGATAATGGAAATTGTCCCGCACCGTGATTCAGTAATTTCTGTTGAACCTTATCATCTGTCCGGTATTCAAACCCTGTACCGGGGCAAGTTCTTTTACCCCAACTGGTGCGAAATTATGAATGCCTTGAAATCTCTGGGATTGATTTGTACGGTCAAACGAAGTTTTGAAGGAAAAACCTACAATGAAATTGTTGCTGAAAAAATGGGGTTTTATCCGCGAAATGTAAAGGAAAAAGTAGCGGAAAAGCTAAACCTCGGTTTGCACAGTCCGGCACTTGACGCATTGGAGTGGCTGGGAGTTTTCAGTAAAGAACGTGTCCACCTGAAAGAGGGCTCAACCTTTGACCTTACCACCGATTTGATGCAGAAAAAAATGATGTTGCAGGAAGGCGGCCGCGATATGACCATTCTGTTCCACTCGCTGCTGGTTGAAAAAGCCGGCGGACAAAAAGAGGTTGTCCGTTCGCGGCTACTCGCTTATGGCACTGAAACCGGCACTTCCATTGCAAAAATTGGTTCGCTTTCGGCTGCCATTGCTGCCAAACTAATTCTGAACCGTGCAATTTCTGAAACAGGAGTTGTGGTTCCCGTTTCACCTTCCATTTACCAGCCTGTTTTAGCTGAACTGGAAAGCATGGGCATTTCGGCAGTGGAAGAGTGGAATTTACCGGAAACAGAACGCATGGAACTGATTTGAAACCGTTGATATTATCCTGTCATCTGATTTTGTGAATTCAATCCATTTTTCTGAATCCTGAATTTTACGATTCCGGCAATCCTGTTACAGGGGCCTACCAGACATTAAAACAGGTTATTTCTAAAAAAACACTTTATGCGAACTTAAAAAGCGGGCTACCGGTATTGAAACCAAAGGCCCGCTTTAAAGTTTTTCAAAACAAACTGGTTTATTTCACTTCATTGATGTCAATCCCCATTGCTGCGGCCACACCTTTTCCGTAAGCTTCATCGGCTATCAGGCAATTGGCAATGTGGCGAATTTTGATTTCTTTGGGAGCGTCGCCCATGTTTCGCGCCGTATTTTCAAACAAAACCTGCTGTTGTTCCTTGCTCATTATCCGGAATAAATTGCCTGGCTGAGTAAAATAATCGTTGTCGTCCGCGCGGTGATCCCAGTGATCGGCAGCGCCATCGATTTCCAGTGGCGGTTCCCTGAATTCGGGCTGCTCCTGCCATTCGCCATAGCTGTTGGGTTCATATCCCAGGGTTGAACCATAATTTCCGTCCACCCTCATCTGCCCGTCGCGGTGAAACATATTCAGGAAAGGGCACCTCGAACGGTTAACCGGAATCTGGTGATAATTGACACCAAGCCGGTAACGCTGCGCGTCGCCGTATGAAAACAACCTTCCCTGGAGCATTTTGTCGGGAGAAAAACCAATCCCTGGCACAATGTTGGCCGGATTAAATGCAGCCTGTTCAACATCGGCAAAATAATTTTCAGGATTTTTGTTCAATTCCAGCACGCCAACATCGGTGAGCGGGAACTCTTTATGAGGCCATACTTTTGTAAGATCGAACGGATTGAAGGCACATTTCCGGGCCTGTTCCTCTGTCATTACCTGTATTTTCATGTCCCATCGCGGAAAGTCGCCGTTATCGATGCTATCCAGCAAATCGCGCTGGTGGCTTTCCCGGCATTTTCCTATCATTACTTCAGCTTCCTGGTCGGTCAGGTTTTTGATTCCCTGCTGTGTTTTCAGGTGAAACTTCACCCAAACCCTTTCATTACTGCTGTTAATCAGGCTGAAGGTATGGCTGCCGTAGCCGTTCATGTGACGGTACGAATAAGGAATTCCTCTGTCGCTCATAGTAATGGTCACCTGGTGGAGCGCTTCGGGAAGATTGGTCCAGAAATCCCAGTTATTTTTAGCGCTTCGCAGGTTGGTGCGGGGGTCGCGTTTGACGGCATGGTTCAAATCGGGAAATTTCAGTGGGTCTTTCAAGAAAAAAACCGGGGTGTTGTTGCCCACCAAATCCCAGTTTCCTTCTTCGGTATAAAATTTTATGGCAAATCCCCTGATATCACGTTCCGCATCGGCAGCGCCACGTTCGCCGGCCACCGTTGAAAACCGGACAAAAACATCGGTCTTTTTACCGATTTCTGAAAAGATTTTTGCTTTGGAATACCGGGTAATGTCGTGCGTAACGGTAAAAGTGCCAAAAGCGCCAGAACCTTTGGCATGCATCCTTCTTTCAGGAATCACTTCCCGATCGAAGTGGGCCAGTTTTTCAAGATACCAGACATCCTGCAGCAGCATGGGGCCTCTTTTGCCGGCTGTCATAACATTTTGGTTATCGGCCACCGGCGCTCCCGAAATGCTCGTTAGTTTTTTCTTCATCCATTTCATCGCTGTTCTTTTTAAAGTTTCCTTTTAAAGTTACAGCTTTTAAAGCCGAAGAACAACAGAAATTTTCAATAACATACAATTGAATCAAATTGATTTTTTTTGCATTTGATCCGTTTACAACGATTCTCAATGAAATCGGATTGTGGATTCCGATCACGTCGATTAAAATGATTGGGAAAACTGAATCAGAGGCTATACGGTTTTATTCCGTGGAAGAATCATTTATTTGGATGAAAAATCAAACCCGGGTTGGGGAGCAAAAAAATTACTGAAGACTTTTGATTTGTGCCACCAGATGATGATGAACTTCAGAACGGGTGATGAGCAGGTGGTTTCCTTTGCCGTCCCACGGTTTTCCCTGCCAGTCAGTGAATACACAACCAGCTTCCTTTGCAATTACAATTCCGGCGGCAAAATCCCAGAGTTCATCACCAGAACAGATAAACCCGTCGGCCGCGCCGGTAGCCACATAACACAGTTCCAGCGCTGTGGTTCCGAGTTTCAGAATGTTATAATCAGTAGCCAGTAAATTTGAAAGTTTTTTGAAATTGGCACGGTCAGTTTCAGCGTAACCATGATTGAGAAAGAGCATCGGAATGTAATTCGAATCAAATTGAGGGAGTATAATTTTCTCGCCGTTGCAAAATGCGCCGCCGCCTTTTACCGCACAATATTCTTTCCGGTTTACCGGGTCGATGATGACGCCAACCAGCGATTCGTTTCCATCCATCAGTCCCACCGAAACGGCGAAAAACGGGAGCGCACGTGCAAAATTGTTGGTGCCGTCGAGCGGATCAACCACCCATTTCGGGCCGCAACAGCGGTTGAGCGTACCGCTTTCCTCGCTCATAATTTCATAACCCGATTCAGCAGAAAGAACTTTCAGAATGGCCTTTTCCGAAGCCAAATCGGTGGCTGTTACCAACCCTTTCGAATCGCCTTTCACCCTCGAATCTTTTGACTTTCCGAAGTTTTCGAGAACAACCCGGGCACCGGCACGGGCAGCTTTCAGTGCTATTTGTAGTTCGTTGTTTAAAGTTTGAGTCATTAAATCATTTTGATTCCAGGGGAATCAAATGTTTATAGAAACAATTAACCATTTTTTATACGACTCCAGCCGGAGTCGAATTCCCTCAATTCACAGATTTTCTATAAACATCTAAATCCTCTGGATTTAATACTATTCAGAACTCTGTAATAATTTTATATCTCCGGTGCGTTTTTCAGCAGGAATTCCTCGGCTTCCACGTTCCACAATCCTTTGGTTTTGGCCACCCTTTTTGCCAGTTCAGCATAAAA
Source organism: uncultured Maribellus sp. (assembly GCA_964533365.1). Taxonomy (GTDB): domain Bacteria; phylum Bacteroidota; class Bacteroidia; order Bacteroidales; family Prolixibacteraceae; genus Draconibacterium. Next base: position 4,235 of record CAZHKI010000078.1, read on the forward strand.
CGGGTCGGTTTTTCCAAGTTCAGCAAAATCAGAAATGGCAACCAGCGGCAGGTTTTTGTGGGTGTAAATCAATTTTTTCCCTCCCGGAATATGGGGCAGGTTGAGCGTGGTTTCAATCACCGCATTCAATCCGCCAATGTGGGTCACCAAACTGGCCGGGTCGAGCCCTTTGCTCATGACGTCGAGCGCTTCCACCATGTCGTCGTTGTTTCCGCCCGAAGTGCCTACAATGTGGGTGTAAGCATAATGCACGTTGTAAAAGTTCAGTTTAGCCGAAAACTCAGGATTCGACGGACCGGCAAAAAAGTTGAGGCAACCGTCGTGCGCCAGAATTGCATCACCTTGTTCCACCACCGGCGCCACGGGGGCAAAAACAAACACATCGTCGTAACCGGTTCCACCCGAAACTTCTTTCAGCAGTGCCACCGGGTTTTCAATGTTTCCCGTATTCAGGTAAATCAGTTCGATACCTTTTTCCTTTGCCCACTCCACCGGGAAGATTTCTGCAGCACGGTCGAGGCGGTCCTGTGCAATATCGGTCACCACCAGAAGCGAAGGTTTGCGGTCTTCGCGGCTGACCACGTAATTAATGGCTGCCAGACCCATCGGGCCAACCCCGGCCAGAATCGCCATTTTGCCACCCTGCACAATTTCCATCTGGTGAATGTACGAACCAGGTTTGGTGTGGTAGTTGGCGTGCATGGCGCCAATCACGCAACTCAGCGGCTCGGCCAGCGATGCAGGGTAAAACCCCGGGCCATCGTACGCCAGCAAACAATCCTGCTCCAGCACATCTTTCGGAATAATAACAAAGGTGGCATCGCCGCCAATGTTCTGGTACGAATAACCGGGTGCGCTCAGGATTCCCACCGGCCCGTTTTCGTAATAAATGGCAGGCTGAATTGAGTATTTCTGACCGGGTTTAAACCTGTGCTGCCATTTAGCTCCCACCTCGATGATTTCACCCGAGAACTCGTGCCCTATGATGATGGGGTTTTCTGCCACATCGTTGGGTACCCTTTTATGATCAGTTCCCTGGTGGGCCGCTTTGTAACTCGACATGCAAATGCTGTCGCTGACAACGCTGGCCAATATTTCGTCTTCTTTTATTGCCGGGAGTTCAAACTCTTCGAGCCGAAGGTCTTCTTTTCCGTATAACCTGATTGCTTTAGTTTTCATATTTTTCATTCTTGTGTCTTCGCGACTCTGTGGTTAAATTTTCACCGCAAAGACGCAGAAGCGCATTATTAATTCAACATATTTTGTCCGCCGGTTACCGGCACTGCCTGCCCGGTTTCATATTCCTGATCGATAATGTACAAAATTGCCTTCACCACATCTTCGGCAGTGCATCCGCGGCCAGCCGGAACCTGTGCCTCATAAAACGCTTTAACATCGGCAATGGTTTTGGCACCCGGCACTTTTCCTGCTTTCAGGTATTGTACAAACAAGCCGTTTACGGGATCGCTCCACAGCGGACCGTCGAAAAAATTGCCTGGACAAATGGAATTCACCTTGATTTTGTATGGCATCAGTTCCAGCGCAAACGACTGAGTTAACCCGATTCCGCCAAATTTGCCACCGGCGTAAGCAAAATTTTTGTTGCTTCCTTTTAATCCCGATTTTGAATTGATCTGGATGATGTCGGAAAAATGGTTCGGGTTGATTTTGCTTTGAGCTTTCATCACCGGCTGCGCGTATTTGGCACAGAGGAAATAACCGGTGTAGTTCACTTTGGTCATCAGTTCGAACGTTGCCTGATCCATTTCGTCGAGGCTGCCGGCGCGAAGAATCCCGGCATTGGAAATCATTACATCCAACCCGCCAAAATGAAGCACGGTTTCGCTGACCAGGTTTTTAACCGATTCGGCATCCGACACGTTTACTTTAATGAATTTTGCCCGGTTTTTGGTTTTTGCGGCATTAATCTCTTCAGCAAATGCTTTTCCTTTTTCTTCGTTTAAATCGGCCACCACAATGTTGGCCCCTTCAGCAAAAAGCATTTGGGCAATTCCGGCGCCAAACCCCTGGGCTGCACCAGTGACAATAACAATTTTATTTTCGAGCCGTCCCTGCGGTTTACCACCCAGCGACACTTTTTTGCGGTAATTTTCCACCTCCCAGTTTTCGATAAAAGCAGCCTGTTCGGCAGTAAGCGGATGCGGACCGCCAAAGTTTTCAGACAACACTCCAATTTCGCAAAAATCATTGACGATGTCTTTCAGGTATTCCACCGAAACCGGCGAACCTTCAGCCACAATCACGCCTTCGTTCTGAATAAAAATCACTTTCGGAACCGCACCTTTCCGGCTTTTGAATTCCGCAATTTTTTGTTTGGCTTCTTCAATGATCGTTTCCGGAGAACTGCTGTTTTCGATAAACAAATATTCCGACATGCAGTACACCATCTGGTCGGGATTAAACGGCCGGGCAATTCCTTTTTCAAAGGCTACCTTATTCAAAATAAAACCATTCACCCAGGAGCTGTTAAATGCGGTGGCCACCTTTAGTTTTTCATCAGAAAGCAGCATTCGCACTGCCGGCAAAACTTCGGTTAACTTTTCAGAAACCGGAATTTCCTTTATTTCCGGAAAAACGGCGAATGTATTTTGGATTTTTGTTTTTACTTCGGCATATATCTGATGGATTGCCTCCACCGTATCAGCCGCCACAAAAATCCCGTGGTTTTGAATTAAAACAACTTTTGGGTCGCGGTTAAATTTCACGTTGTATTCTGCAATTTTTTCAGCAATAATTTTGAAAAGGATGTATCCGGGATCGGAATAGGGTACATACAAAACTTCTGCGCCAAAAATTTCCAGCGACTTTTGTTCTGCCAGGTTACTGCACATCAACCCGTTCACCAGTGTCATGTGAGTGTGCACCACGAAACGGTAACTGAACAAATTGTGCAGCGAAGTTTCCACTGACGGGCGCAACCCCGAAGCCGGATCGATCCGGGCGTTCAGCAACGCATTTTTCACCTGCTCCTCACGAGTAGCCGAATCATCAGAAAACTGCTGGTTCGGAATATCATTCAACTTTTGGCGATCGAGCACGCAAAACCCATTTTCGTCAATATTGCCCAGATTGATTCCACTGGCTTTTATCCATAAATGCTTTTCATCTTTAAACGAGGTGTTTCCGCCGCCGGCAATTACGTACTCTTTTTTCTGGCCGTACCAGCGCGAAACTTCGATTAATTCTTTTATTTCCGGTTTCATTATTTTTATCTTTTTATTTAAATCTTGAAGGTTTGTTAAACCTTCAAGATTTATGAAAAAACTCAATTACTTCTTTTCCCAGTTCAATAAAGTATGCTTTCTCTTCGGTTTTGGCTTTTTTACCTTTCAGATAACCTTCTTTTCCGTTGTCCATTAAATATTGGTGGGCAGCAATTACTGCGGTTCCTTCGTAATTGATCTGTTTGAGTTCGTCGTCAAGATCAATTCCGCCGCCACAACTGAGTTTCATCGGGTCGAGTTGAGGCGTGTTGTGTTCGCTGCCAAACGTAATAACAAAGCCGTTTTCATGGAAGAACTTCACAAAATCCTTCAGAATTTCGTACTTATTTCTTCCCGGAATGAGTTCAATGGAATACACATCGTTTTTCAATAACTCCTGAAGCAGTTTTTCCTTGTCGGCTTCGTAATCGGTGAAGTTTCCGTTTCCAAAATCGAGCAGTACCGGGTAGCATGGAATTCCGCCGGCGTCGATAATTAAATCCATCACTTCATCCAGCGAAAGAAAAGCTTTTGGGTCTTCGGGAACAAAGGCTGCGCCTCCAGCTTTTAACAGGTTGCCGCGGATTTCGTTTTCGAGCCCGGCAACATTGTCGATAGCCGATTTTAATTCTTTCCCCTGAAATATTCTATTGAAAAGTTTTGCACGGCCCAAATCGGTTTCTTCCTTTTCAAAAACAGCCATACGAATAGCCTGGGCAATATGCCGCTCGCGAAACAGGTTCTTGGCCAGTCTGGTTTGTACCTCTGCCGCATCAAACTGAATGTCGATACCGTTTGCAACCAAAAAAGCATTCAGCTTGTCCACCATTTGGTAGGTTTGCCGGTTGCTTTCTTCCTGGAGCGTTTTTATTTTTTGAAAAGAAACCTTGCTCATTGAAGCCGGTTGCCGCAACCCTTTCCCGCTGAAATAAGTACGCCCCGGATTGCTGGGATCGTTTACCCGAATTCCGGCTTCCTGTAAATGGCTTTGCAATGCCATAAACTCGATGTTGAACAGCGGAAAAACCTTGTGTTTCTCTGCTAATTCTGCAAACTCACCGTAACCGTCGGTGGTGTAAAAATCGTTGATGCCCAGCACCGAAACGCCTTCCGCTTTTGCCAGTTCAAAAGCCTGTTCGATACTTGAAAATGCACTGAATGAGTGCGGGGTGTGGATATGCCCGTTAATATGGGGAACCAGTATGTCGTTTCTGCTTGTATTTGCTTTCAACAGTTCCGCCGGTTCGGGAAATGCTAAAAATAAACTTTCCTTTTTTGCCATTTTATTAAAAAATAAATTACCAGATACAAATTAAAAAAACAGAATGAAACCTCCTGTCCTTTGGTATCCTGTTTTTTAAACAGACAGAGATTTTGCTCTACAGTATAAAAACCAACCAAAGTTAAGCCACTCTGGCAAAAATTCTTCTAACTGGGATTCAATATCACTGTTGTCCGGTAAACTTCTTTTAAAATGTTTCAGGTTGAGATTTCTCTCTCGCCTGAGGCGAGACGAAATGACAATCAGTAATTTATGTTTTGGGAGGGGGTGGGTTTTCGGCGAAGCCGAAAACCCACCCCCTCCCAACTGCAAACATCATTAAAAGTCCGTCATTCCGCAGCGAAGCAAGGAATCTTTTCAAAATTAACCGGACAGTACTGATTCAATATATTCAAAATTACAAAATCGTACTTTTCAGCATTCCAAAATTTGTTAATGATCTTCAAACGACATGTTAGCAGAAATTAAAACCGGGGAATCCGGTTATGGGAAAACCATTATTTTGATTAGTATTGCACAACTTTTTAAATCCGAAAAAAGTTTTGTATTTTTTACACAGAAAAAAGACGGAATGCCTAAAGTCATAATTTTAAGTTTTTTAGCTTTACTGATTTCATTTAATCCGGTAAAAGCGCAATACATTAATACCGACTCACTTGTTATAATTCCGGGAATTATAAATCCGGTTTTATTAGCTGAACTGGATTCAATGGAATTGATTTCACCCGAAATTTCGCCTTACAATTTTACACCCGGGACGATGGCTTCGGGTCAACTGCTTTCACAATTTTCATTACCAGGGAACGGAAAAGTCATCAGCCGGTTTGGCCCGCGTTCGGGCCGGATGCATACTGGTACCGATATAAAGATGGACAAAGGCGACACCATTTACGCCACATATAACGGGTTGGTTACCCGCGCAAAATATTATTACGGGTACGGGAATATGGTGGTAATTGACCATGGGAACAATCTGGAAACCTATTATGCACATTTAACCCGCTGCCTGGTTACTCCGGGGAGAAGCGTTCGAATGGGCGAACCCATTGGACTGGCAGGCGCAACCGGACGGGCAACCACCAACCACCTGCATTTCGAAATCCGGGAAAACGGAAAACCATACGATGCCGAACTGGTTTTCGATTTCGAAAATGGTAAAGTGAGAAAACTGGTGGTGGAGATGGACAACCTGGCGGCACTTCACAAAGAACTGAAGCCCAAAGGATATTCAGTCAACCAACCCACTCCTGAAAAATACATTGTCCGTAATGGCGATTCGTTGTGGAAAATTTCGCGCCGCTACCGAACATCCATCACAACTCTGTGCAAACTGAACAACCTTACAGAACAAACGGTACTGCAAATCGGGCAGGTAATCCGGCTTTACTGATTCCGGATATTCTTAAATAATCCAGTTCAATTTTCCTGTTTCATCAGAACTTGATCTGTTTTGGGGATCAATCCTTGCATCCATTATAAACCGAAATTGAGACAAAATTTTTCCCAACTGTCCGGCAATTTCATTCAGCATGACTCTGGATAAATCATTTTAAAATGAAACAAAAAAAGTCCGGCTTCTTTTGAAACCGGACTGGTATTTTATTCATCTGCAAAGATACCCATAATTGCCAACACTTTTTTTGATGTGCCTGCAATCAGATTCCCCTTGCGTTTCTATCGAGTTGTTCTTCTTCGGTAAAATCATTCCCTGGCGTATGTCCGGCTAACGGAAGAATGCGTTCGTGAATGGCATCGATAATCCATTCCGGCTGCGGGAAGAAGTAATCTTCCAGTTCATGGGCAGGTGTAATCCAGTTGCGCGATCCTACCACAACCGGCGGGGCGTCTAAGTAATCGAAAGCCAGTTCGGTGATGTTCGAAGCCAAATCGCGCAGGAAAGAACCGCGTGCCGAGGCATCGCCTGAAATCACAATCCGCCCGGTTTTTTTGATGGATTCAATCACCGGTTCGTAGTTGAATGGCACCAGCGAACGGGCATCGATCACTTCAGCCGACAGGTTATATTTTTCATCCAGAATTTTTGCTGCATCGAGTGCGCGGTACAAGGTGGCCCCAATGGTTAAAATGGTAACATCAGTTCCTTCCTTTTTAACATCTGGTTCGCCCATCGGGATTTCGTAGTAACCTTCGGGAACACCTCCTTCGTGAAACATTTCACCGATATCGTAAATTCGCTGGCTTTCGAAGAAAATAA
>CAZHKI010000079.1:0-10872 GCA_964533365.1 uncultured Maribellus sp.
AAACGAATAAAGTGGGTTGATCAATTAAACACCTATCTGATGAATATTTTATCACTGTGGAATAGTCACGAAAGGGTTCATTCTGAAAAATTATGGGGATTACTGAAACTTTATTCCTTATTATCAATATGATTGATTGGGTTTTCGGTTGTTTTCATTCGGTTGGCGAATAAATTGGGCGGATTGGCGATTTTATTTTGGTTCGGTTTCTTTTTTATGATATTTTTATTTTCAATGGAATTGAAAAAATCCTGGTTTTATTTCAAAAGCCATAAAACGGAAGGGCATGAAAAAGGAAAAATCAAGGATCATACTCATACTGGTTACGTCTTTTATCGCTATTCTCATTGTATCGTTTACCGCTGGTAAAGAGTTATACGAAGGGCGAAGCCAGAGCCTTGCTTCTTTCGGGCTGATCCATTTTTCGGGATACCTGTTTTTTTTGCTGATGCCCGTTGAAATGGCTTTTGTTTATTATCTGTCGTATTTCAACGATTTTAAAATGATAGGGGTAGCCCTCGTAACGGCTGTATTGGCACAGTTGATTGATTATATTATTGGGCTTTCAGTCAGAAATGTTATCATTCAGAGATTTGTTGGGCAGAAACGAATCGAAAATGCTGAGAAGAATATCCGGAAATATGGCAACCTGACGATTTTTATTTTTAATTTTTTCCCGCTGTCATCTCCCGTTATATCGTTGGTTGCCGGGATGTTAAAATATCGTTTTGTTGACTTCTTATTTTTTAGTATCATGGGTTTGTGTCTTAAATATTTCATTTTAAGTTTGATTTTTTAGTCTGTTTTTTGATTTTAAAACGGTATGATTTAGGAGTTTGAAAACGGATGAAGTAAAAAAATATATATTTGTACCGAACTAAAAAACGGTAATATGAAGGCATTTGTATTTCCCGGTCAGGGAGCCCAGTACCCGGGGATGGGGGAAGATTTGTATAATAAGTCGGCTGAAGCCCGGGCTTTGTTTGAAAGATCAAATGAAATTTTGGGTTTTAACATTACCGAGGTGATGTTTGGCGGAACAGTTGACGATTTGAAACAAACCAAAGTAACACAACCCGCCATTTTTTTGCATTCGGTTTTGTTGGCCAAAACGTTAAATGATTTTTTGCCCGATATGGTCGCCGGCCATTCTCTGGGAGAGTTTTCAGCATTGGTGGCCAGCGGTGCTGTATCGTTTGAAGATGGATTGACACTGGTGGCCAAACGTGCCGGAGCTATGCAGAAGGCCTGTGAGGTTGAACCGTCAACCATGGCGGCTATTGTTGGGTTGGACGATCAGGTTGTGGAAGAAGTTTGTGCCGGGATTGACGAAATTGTGGTGCCGGCCAATTATAATTGTCCGGGGCAACTGGTTATTTCCGGGAGTATTGCCGGAATTGAAAAGGCTTGTGCATTACTTACTGAACGGGGTGCGAAACGAGCGTTGAAACTGGTGGTCGGCGGAGCTTTTCATTCTCCGTTGATGGAACCTGCACGCGAGGAACTGGCTGCTGCAATCGAAGCCACCCTCTTTTGCCGTCCCGTTTGCCCGGTATATCAAAATGTAACCGCTTTGCCGGTAACAGATCCGGAAACCATTAAGAAAAACCTGATAGCTCAGTTGACTGCACCGGTCCGCTGGACCCAAACCGTACAAAATATGATTGCTGGTGGAGCCACTTCCTTTACCGAAATTGGCCCCGGAAATGTTTTGCAGGGACTGATTAAGAAAGTTGATCGTAATGCGGTTACTTACGGTGTAAATGCTTTTGAAGGATAATATTTCAGGATAAAATGATAATTATCCCGGTTTTTCAATCGGGATTTTTTTTATTCTTTTTTCTGCAACATCCGGTAAATCGTCGATTTCCCGATTCCCAGCTTCGACGCAACCAGCCTTACGTTGTGGTTGTACTTGTTCAGAAAATGGTTAATAATTTCCAGGTTGTATTCGTCGAGGGTTTTTTCGCTGGCTAACAGGTTTTGTACGCTGTCGTCAATGTTCATGTTCAGGTGGGTGGGTTTGATGATGTCGCGGTTGGTCATTACGCAGGCCAATTCCATAACCGCTTTCAGCTCGCGGATGTTACCCGGGTAATGATAGGCAAGGAGCATCTTTTTTGCTTCATCCGAGATGGTTTTAGGTTCCATATCGTTTTCTTTGCAGAACTCATCGACAAAATATTTCGCCAGCAGAATAATATCGTTTCCACGGTCTTTTAATGGCGGGAGTTCAATGGGGAGCCCCAGCAACCGGTAATACAAATCCTGCCTGAATTTCCCTTCGGCCACCATATTCCCCAGATTCTTATGGGTTGCTGTAATAATTCGCACATCCAGTTGGATGATTTCATTTCCACCCAGCCTCACCACCTCGCGTTCCTGGATGACCCGAAGCAGCTTTGCCTGCAGGTTCAGGTCAAGGTCGGCGATCTCATCCAGGAACAAAGTCCCGTTATTGGCTTGTTCAAATTTTCCGATTTTACGAAAATCGGCCCCGGTGAAAGCACCTTTCTCATGTCCAAACAGTTCGCTTTCGAGTAATGTCTCGGGAATTGCGGAAACGTTTACAGCCACAAATGGCTTGGCGCTTCGCTTTGAATTGTAGTGAATCCCTTTGGCCACCAGTTCTTTCCCTGTTCCGGTGGCGCCTGAAATGGAAACTGAAATGTTGGTTTGGATGGCCTTCTCCATCAAATCGAAAACATGGTCAATTTCTCGGCTGTTTCCTTTGATCAGGTTGCGAAAGTTGTATTTTTCCTTGACAGCATCCTTGAGCAGGATATTTTCGTTTTTAAGCTGATCGGTTTTATAAATGTTTTTGATGATGTTGCTCAGCTTTTCACGCGTGTCGGGCGCTTTCATGATGTAATCATACGCCCCGCTTTTCATCAGTTCAATGGCGGTATTGATGTTTTCCTGAGCAGAAATTACGATGACATGGGTGTTGGGAAGTTTTTGCTGAATCTCATTCAGTACATCATGCCCGGTCATATCGGGTAATGTGTAGTCGAGTGTGATAACGTCGGGAGCTTCGTTTAGTTTCATGATACAGTCTTTCCCGGTATGAAAAACTCTTACCTGAAAATGGTCGTTCTCTAAATGTTTTTTGAGGACCTGCGCGTAAAGAACATTATCTTCAACAACAAAAATTTTATACTTTATAGGATTCATAAGAGGAACGGTTTCAAATTACTGGAACTAAAAGTACAAAAAAAAACGAAAATGTTATGTTTTGTGATAAACATGACAAAATGCATGAGTTTATTTCGAACGGATTGAAGAGAAAAAGATCAGCAGGTTAGATTTGAAATTTGTTGGTTCCGTTTTTAAAAATAACTTCAAGTATTTAAAATTCATTTCCCCGGGGCTGGTTCTTGATAAATATATAAGGGGCACCGGCGCTTTTTGTTGTTGGATTTTTCCCTTACAAATAGGAGGTTCAAAAATATACAATTTATGAACAAGAGTAATGGGTCCACATCATGTGCCTATAAAATATTGTTTGATTACCGTGCTAATGAATCAAGTTTTGCTCCATGTTTTCATCATTCTTTTGAAGGTTTTTCAATTTATATGATCAAAGGCTTTTATGTAAACTCTTCCTGTTAAATGAGGAAACAGAAAAATGAAGAATTTTGGTGTACTCATTTTATGCATTTTTTATTCTGAAACCATAAAAAATGCAATAGTTTGGGTTGCATGTATTATTTTTATAAATGGATAAAACGGGCAGATGAAATAATATTGCACTCAGATTTCTTGTAATCTGGATGTAATCAGAAATATCGTAATTTAGTTATGTGTTGGCAAAAGGGTTTCAACTGGCGCCTGTATAGCCGTGAAACAGTATTATTATAATTGTATGTAATAGTTTGGTGAGAATCGTGAAAAATTAAAAAAATGAAATACAAAGCATTTCATAAATTATCGTATGGGTTGTATGTAATTGCAACCGGGAAGGATGGAGAAAAATTTGGCTACATTGGGAACACTGCATTTCAGGTAACATCAGAACCGGCACAGATAGCCGTAAGCAGCCACAAAGATAATTTTACCACAGGGAAGATTCTTCAAAACGGGAATTTTACGGTTTCGGTATTAAAGAAAGAAGCCAGCACATCGTTAATTGGCGAGTTTGGGTTTATGTCGGGTTCTGTGTACAACAAGTTCAGAAATGTTCAAATCCAAACAGCAGTAACCGGCGCTCCGGTGGTCCTCGATTCGGCGGTGGCCTGGTTCGACTGTCGTGTCGTCAATTCCATTGATGTAGGTTCGCACATTTTGATTATTGGCGAAGTTGTCGGCAGTGATGTGATTTCGGATGATGAACCCCTGACGTATGATTATTACCGCGAAAAATATAAAATGCTGGCGCCCCGGAATGCCCCGACTTACATTGAGAAAGAAAAGCTGGAAAATGAAATTGTTCCGGGAAGGGAAACAGAGCCTGCTGTAGAGAAGGCTGCACCAAAACCGGAATCATTAAGCAGCTATACCTGCGCCATTTGCGGATTTCAATATAATCCGCAGGAAGGCGATCCTACCATGGGCATTTCCCCGGGAACTCCATTTGAAGACCTCCCGGACGATTATAAATGCCCGATTTGTAATGCCGGTAAAAATTATTTCAGGGAAGATTAATTAATTGGGGAAGGCCCTTACTACAGCTTTTTATGAGTTCCGTCGCAATAGGGCGGGTTTCCCGTGTGTTTACACTGGCAAATCCAGATATCTTTCTTTTCTTCCACTTTAAATGCCAGCGGAACAAATTCAGTTCCCCGGTGCGACCCGTCGCAAAAGGGTTGGTTTTTACTGTTTCCACAGGCACACCAATAATAAGTACCTGGTTCTAATGTAACCATTACCGGAGTTTTTGCAGCAATTTTCGGATTTGTCATTTGTATTTTAATTTTTGGATGAAATAATCGGGATTGAACTTAATGAACAATTTTGTAGGCAACAAGCCGGTTGTCGAAAAATGTGGGGACCAAAACCAGATTGAATTTTGGAACAAACCCAATGTCGGCTGTATTAATACTTTGATCAGTGGAGTCGAGCAATTTTATGCTTTCGCCATTTCTGAAGATATAAATCCGGCCGGGCCAGTTGGAAAACACAAACTCGCCTTCGTTATTTTTTAACAGCCCGTCAACTCCGCCGGCATTTTCAATCAACAGTTCTACTTTTTGGGTCAGGATATCCACTTCATAAATATTTTCATCGCCTACATACAGTTTACCTTTTTCTGCCAGTAATCCGTTAGGCGATTTAAATGGTTTTCCTTCCATCCAGATTTTAAATTCGCCCTGGTGTAATACATGGATTTTTGCCGTGCGAGTGTCGGAAACAAAAATCATCCCGTTTAAACAGGCGGTTACGTCGTTCAAAAAAACAGCCCCGGGAGCTTCGTACCGCTTTGAAATTTTTCCTTTTTCAATGTCAATTTCAACCAGTTGATCAATATCGGCAACATATAATTTTCCGTTAAAGATGGCCATCCCTTTTGGGGCATTCAGTTTTTTTATCCATTCGGGATTGATTATTTCACCGTTGGGATTGAGAATACTGATGAATCCGTTCCCATCTTTTTCTGCCGGATTATCATTGATATTCGCTACATAAATTACGTCGAGCTGTTCGTTGTAAAGAACCGATTCCGGGGTTTTTAATCCTTCGGATGTTTCCCATATCTTTTGTAGCTGTTGTGCGTTAAGCGTTATTATTCCGGGGATTATCAGTAATAAAAAGCTGAATAATACTTTTTTCGTCATGATTCTTTTTATTTTTCATCAAAAGTTACCACATTTCATTTCATTAAACAAACGAATCCTGTTTTGGATTGAGTGAAAAATTTTAAAAGTGATTTACCATGAGAAAGGCATTCCTGTTTATTCTTATTTCCCTGTCGGTTTTCAGCGTAAAAAGCCAGGACTCTAATATTCTGAATTTGTATGTTGGGACGTTTACTTCGGAAGGGGCCGAAGGGATTTATCTGTGCCATTTTAATCAGCAAACCGGTGACATCGTGCTTGCAAGAGCATTCAAGGGAATCGACAATCCTTCATTTTTGAAGATTTCGCCCGATAGGAGATATTTGTATGCCGCCACACGCGCAGCTGCTGTAATTGAAACATCCGGGGGTTATGTTTCGGCCTACCGGATTGGCTCCGGGGGGGAGTTGATTTTTTTGAACAAACAGGTCTCGAACGGGCAGGAGCCCTGTCATGTGGATGTTTCTCCCGACGGATGGTTGGTGGCCGTGGCTACCTATGGCAGCGGAACAACATCACTTTATCCGGTTAATACCGACGGGAGCCTGGCTCCGGCAACTTCGGTGATACAAAATGAAGGCCAGGGCCCCGACCGGCAACGGCAATTGTCGCCACATGCCCATTCCATTAAATTTTCGCCCGACGGGAAACAGGTCTTCAGTACCGATTTGGGTACCGATCAGCTCAATATTTTCAATATTGACGAGAAACAATTGCTTCCGGCAGGGCAAAAATTTGTAAAATTTACACCAGGCGCCGGCCCCCGGCATTTTGTCTTTCACCCCGATGATGAAGTAATTTATGTGATTCATGAACTGAACTCGACCATTTCTGTTGTGAAAAATGAGGCAAACGAATGGAAAACAATTCAAAATATTTCAACGTTGCCTGCCGGTTACTCTGGTGAGAGTTTTTGTGCTGACATCCATATTTTGCCGGGAGAGAAATTTCTTTACGGCTCAAACCGTGGCGACAATTCCATTTTTATTGCGAAAATTGACAGTGTAACGAAAAAGCTAACGGGGTTGGGAACGGTAGAAACACATGGCAACTGGCCGCGCAATTTTGTCATCAGCCGTAACGGGCAATTTATGCTGGTAGCCAACCAGCGGAGCGGAAATATTACGGTTTTCAAAATAAATTCTGAAACCGGATTTCCAGAATTCACCGGGAAAGAGTTAAAGATTCCGGCCCCGGTATGTCTCGAGTTTTTATAATGGCTTTGAATTAGCTGAATTTTGTGCTGATGAGTTTTATGAATTCGTCACGCGTGGCTGTTTTCTGAAAAGCGCCGGTAAAATCGGAAGTTGTGGTTATGGAGTGTTGTTTCTGGATTCCGCGCATTTGCATACACAAATGTTGTGCCTCAATAACCACGGCAACTCCCAGCGGTTTTAAGGTGTCCTGAATGCAGTCTTTTATTTGCGATGTCAGCCGTTCCTGTACCTGAAGCCGGCGCGCAAAAACATCGACCACGCGTGCAATTTTGCTTAATCCGGTAATGGTGCCGTTGGGTATGTAGGCAACATGGGCTTTCCCAAAAAAGGGAAGTAAATGATGCTCACAAAGCGAATAGATTTCAATATCCTTTACGATCACCATTTGCCGGTAATCTTCTCTAAACATGGCTGATTTTAAAATTTCCACCGGATCGGTTTTGTAACCCTGTAGTAAAAACTGCATGGCTTTGGCCACCCGTTCAGGGGTTTTGTCCAGTCCTTCGCGTGAATTATCTTCGCCAATCAAGGTTAATATTTTCTTATAATGTTCTGATAGTTCACGGGTGACCAGTTCGTCGTAATTTTCAATTTTCTCGTAACCGGATGATGTGTTAATCTTTGGCGCACACATGGCTTTTGATATTTATATTGCTACAAAGATTAACTTTTTTTCATTAAATCAGTATGAAGAGTTGAACGGATTTGTGTTTGATGAAGATTTACTAAGATTTAGGATATGAAGATATTGATTGTTGCAGCTACATGGATGGAAGTAAAATTTCTGACCGATGAACTGGAATTTTTTGAGAGAAAAAGCCATAATTATAAATCCTATTTTTTAGCCGGGAACAAAATTGACGTATTAATAACCGGGGTGGGGGCAATCCTCACCACGTTCCATTTGACCCGTGTTCTCTCAAATAAAAAATATCATCTTGTAATCAATGTGGGAATTGCCGCAAGTTTATCCCCGGATATTGAAATTGGCGAAGTGGTTAACGTGGTTTCGGAAGAGTTTGCCGATTTGGGAATTGAGAAGATTGATAAATTTTTAACCTTGTTTGAGTCGGGGTACATCAGTAGTAATGAATTTCCGTTTGAAAAAGGATTGCTCAAAGCCAAATACATCAACGGATTTTCAGGATTAAAAAAAGTAAGGGGGATTACCACCAATAAAAGCCACGGACGAAGCTCAAGTATCGACGAAATAAAAAGAAAATTTTCCGCTCAAACCGAATCGATGGAAGGTGCTGCCGTTTTTTATGTCTGTAACTCTTTAGGCATTGATTGCTGCCAGATCAGGGGAGTTTCGAATTATGTTGAACCCCGCGATTCGTCGCTGTGGGATATCCCGCTGGCACTTGAAAATCTGAAAACAGCCGTAATGGAAGTTTTAAATGAACTTTCAGTCCCGGTAGTTTGATTTTGCTATTTTTGTCCAGATTTTTTCAACCTTATGATTTTACCGTATCCTTTACTATTAGCGAAGGATTAGATCCGATTCCGGTTGAATGTGGAAAATATGGTAAAAGATATTATTGCTGAATGTAATAAGTTGGTTGAGTGATTTTTAATTTGTCAGATTGTTTAATTTGAAACGACAGGAAAACAGTGAGAAAACAGAATTTCCTGAAGCAACCAAAAATGGAATTATTGCATCTGTAAAATGGTGCATTTTTTAATGAAAAAAAATTATGGATTATGCAATAATTCAAGAGTACAGTAGTTTTAAGATAAAACCACGAAGTTCAGAAAACAGTTTTTATTACTGTACCAAACTAACCGCTTAAAAATGATAGTTATAACAGGAGCAGCCGGCTTTATCGGCAGTTATTTAACAGGGAAACTCAACAAAGCAGGTTATCATGATTTGATTCTGGTTGACCGGTTCGACGATCCATGGAAGGATATGAACCTACTTCACAAAAAATACCTGAAATTTATCGATCGGGATGACTTTTTCAAGTGGCTGATCAAGCATTCGTACGATGTTGACTTTATCTTTCATCTGGGGGCTCGGACAGATACTATCGGTCAGGATCCCGAGATTTATCAACAACTGAATTTAATTTATTCGCAGCGGCTTTGGAATATCTGTTCCGAAATCCAGGTGCCCCTGTTGTATGCTTCATCGGCAGCAACCTACGGAAATGGCGAACTTGGTTTTTCCGACTCGCACCGGAATATTGCCAACCTGCGCCCGCTGAATTTATACGGCTGGTCGAAGCACGACTTTGATGTGTGGGCATTGAAACAAACCCGAACTCCCAGTTTTTGGGCAGGTCTGAAGTTTTTCAACGTTTACGGTCCCAACGAATATCACAAGGGAAGAATGGCATCGGTGGTTTTACACACCTTTCAGACCATCAAACAAACCAGGGAAATGAAACTCTTCCGGTCGCACCATAAAGATTATAAAGACGGGGAACAAAGCCGTGATTTTATTTATGTTGACGACATTGCCGAAGTGATGATGTATTTTATGGAAAACCGTGTAAAATCAGGTATTTACAATGTGGGAACTGGGAAAGCCCGTTCGTTTTTTGATCTGGCCTCTTCAGTTTTTTACAGCATGAAAATGAATCCCGAAATTTCGTTTATTGATACTCCTGTTGATTTACGCGGCAGGTACCAGTATTTTACGGAAGCGGAAATTCAGAAATTGCGAAATGTGGGTTATGTTAAACCTTTTACTGAACTCGAAGAAGGCGTTGACAGGTATGTCGGCGAGTATTTGAAAACTGAATCCTGCTATTAAACCACTGTAATAGCACAATAATTTGATTCCCGGAATTTTAACCTAATGTAACTTTGGCTCTTATGAAAAAAACGATTGCTTATCTTTTGTTTCTCGTCATTTTTATCGGTGAATTATTCGGAGATATTCTAGAAATCAGAGGAATGGTTTATGTATTTAAACCGTTGATTATGGTTTGGGTGGGTTTGTTTTTTCTTTCCTTCTCATCAGGAATTGAAAAGAATGTGGTCAGGCCTGCTATACTTGCGTTCCTTTTCTCGTGGTTTGGAGATATCTTCCTCATGTTTTCGGGAGATAATTTCAGTTTCTTTATTCTCGGATTGTTCTCGTTCCTGCTGGCACAGGTTTCTTATATCATTCTTTTCCTCCGGACTACTCATCTTCAGGGAAATATTTCTTATTTAAAAAAGAAATCATTTTATCTTATATTTTTTGTCGGTTACGGTTTACTGATATATGTATTATTGTTACCGCACCTCGATGTAATTTTGAAAATTGCCGTATTGGTTTATATGCTTGCACTTTTAGGCATGTCGGCCATGGCGCTGAACCGTTTTGGAAATGTTCCGCTTTCAAGCGCCCGGTTTGTTTTTGCCGGTTCGGTATTGTTTGTGGTTTCCGATACACTAATTGCCATCAATAAATTTGTAGTCGCCCTGCCATACGAAAGAGTTTTAATAATGACTACCTATATGTTGGCCCAGTTTTTAATTGTGCGTGGACTATTAAAGCAATATGAATAAAAAAATCCCGGCGATACCGACCGGGACTTATCTATTGTTGTAGTATTTATCCAATTAATTTGAAACAGAATGTTTCCCCGAGCTGATAAGGCGGTCGATGAAAAGTAACATCGACGAAGCCAATAGAATTCCCGCAATACTCACCGGAACCGCGCCCAGTGATCTAAACAGCGAACGGTAACCCTGTTCGATTTCTTCGGTGTTGACCGAAGAAAGCAGTCCCGGAGTTTCGTTTGCCCCACCCAATCCGGTATATGAAACCATAACAATGGCCGCCAGCAAAACAACAAAAAGCGAAAGAATAATCCAGAATCCTTTGCCCAATATCCGCTCTTTTTTTATCCCGCGTATATGTTAGAATTTAAGCATGCTGCAGA
>CAZHKI010000080.1:0-2929 GCA_964533365.1 uncultured Maribellus sp.
GAACTCGTTATGGTACGAATCAATAAAAATGGAGTAATTGTAATAATCGAGCCCGTTTTTGCCAATCATTCTGGAGTAGTCGAAACCCTGGTCCCACGGGTTTTGGCCCTCTGCGTTTCCGATATGCCATTTGCCTACCATTCCCGAAGTGTAGCCTTTGGTTTTCAGCAATTCAGGAAGGGTAGTCTCATCACCTTCGAGGTACGGTTTCCAGTTGGCGGGCAATACCGGCGAATTTTCGTCGATACGTTCGCCTTTTATAAAATTGGTCAGTTGCAGCCGCGCCGGGTGTTTTCCGGTCATAAAGGAAGCCCGCGTGGGCGAGCAAACCGGACAGGCGGCGTAAGCCTGGGTAAACCGGATTCCGTTTTCGGCTAACTTATCGATTTGCGGCGTTTCGTTGAATGGGTTGCCATAACAGCTCAAATCGGTCCAGCCCATGTCGTCGGTTAAAATAAAAACGATGTTGGGTTGCGTGGGTAATGATTGGGCTGACAGGTTTCCCCACGCAGCAAAAACAAAAAATAAAGCGACAATTGGAGTTGCAGTTTTCATCTGTTATGATTTTATATTACAGTTTTCATTTCAAGTCAGGTTTTAAACAGCCAACAAAAGCGTAGAATTTTTGATGAATCCAGTTTTAATTTTCCGGGAAATCTCCTAAAATCTCAAGTAAACAAAATTAAAACCTATATTTATAATTAAAATCCTAAAATAACTATCCTGCAATATCTTACAGAACAAAAATATTTTGCATCCTGATATTGAAAGCTGAAATAAAAGGCATTCTTTTTTTTAAGATTAAACAGAAAGACCCTTCCTGAAAGGGCCTTTCTTATATCAAACCAAACCAATAACTAGTATCCTGAATTTTGATCCATATTCGGATTCTCAACGACTTCTTTTTCCGGCAACGGGAAGTAGATGTGTTTGTCTTCGAACTTAAAATCGAGCAGTTTCGACTGGAAGTCCCAGGTTTTGAGGTCAATTTCACCGGCCATATGACGGCGGCGCAAATCCCACCAGCGGTGGCCTTCTTCGAAGGCAAATTCGAGGCGGCGTTCCTGGAAAATCCATTCCAGTACCACAGCCGGGCTGGTTTCGTTCACATCGCGGTTGGCGGGAACCAGCGAAGGATCGCCCGATTCGACCGATTTCCTGGCACGTTCCCTAATCTGGTTTACCAAATCAATAGCGTCTTTCACGTTTCCGCCGGAACGGACAATTGCTTCGGCTTTTAAAAGTAAAATATCGGCATATCGAAGGATGCGCGGGTTGTTGACACTTACTTCGTTTCCAGCCCCGTTTCCACCGGTTGCATATGCGGTATTTCTCACATACTTAATCACATTGATCAATCCGGCTGATTCCGGTTTCAGGATATACTGAACACGCGGATCACCTGCTTCGTATGCATTACGGATGGATGCTGTTGCGGTGAAATAGGAGTTCCCAATCCAGGAAGGTTTCTGGCTGAACATTCCCCAGTAAGCCCCAATTTCGCCAATCACAGCAAAAGCATCGTTACCGCCGGCGCCCCCCACAAACGGGTTGACATTACCCGGCGAAGTATTGGCCTGGTATTCGAAAAGCGATTCGGAATTGTTTTCGAAATTCACGTTAAAATTGTTGTTGTAGTTGGGTTGCAGGCTCAGGCCGGTCAGCGAGTTGAATTCGGTAATGGCAGCGGTAAAATCGGCTGCTGTTTTGTTAACCGATCCGCGGAACACGAGGATTTTTCCTTTCAACCCGCGTGCCGAATTTTTAGTTACCCTGCCTTTATAAGCAGCAGCCCAGCTTTCGGGAAGCAGTTTTTTGGCTTCCTCGAGATCAAGAATGGCCTGATCGAGCAGTTGGGTTCCGGTTGAATTGGACGGATAAGCATCGGCAATATTCACAATACGCTGGGTTACCAGTGGCGCAGTTCCAAAAACATTCCAGAGGTTAAAGTACATGTAAGCCCTTAAAAAAAGCGCTTCACCTTTATGGTAATCAGCCAGTTCCGGCTGCTTCAGGTAAGCCGTCGTTCTGTTTTCTTCCACTTTCTGAAGTACGGTATTTGCCCTGGCAATCAACTGATAGGCCCAATCGTAATATAAACTTAACTGACCATTGCTTCCATTCAGCCCCGAGAAATTTTCATGGGCATAGTTGGCGGTGGTGGTCAGATCGTCGCTGGGAAGCAGGGTTACCGGGGCAACATTGTTGTTCTGCCCACCCCTGAAGGCATAAAAGAAAGCCAGTTTCTGGTAAATGCCAAATACGGCTTCCTCCATTTGGGTTTCATTTTGAAAATAGGTGCCTTCGGTATTTCCAATGGGCAGCAGTTCAATCGTCTCCTCGTTACAGGAAAACAGGGTAATGACCATGGTCATCAACAGGCTGAGCGATATTTTTGCGTATTTCATAATTCCTTTCATTTAATGGTTAAAAACTTAAGTTAGCCCCAATACTGAACGTGATGGGTGTGGTAATGTCTTCCGGATCCAAATCGGTATAGGGAGTAATCACAAACAGGTTAGAACCGGCAGCGTAGCAACGCAGGTTTTTCAAGCCCAGTTTTTGAATGAACGAACCTTTGAAATTGTAACCCACCTGGAAGTTCTGGAAGCGCAGAAATCCGGCATTTTCGACATGACGATCCGAGATACGGTTATTTCCCGAGGGGTCGTTCTGAACCGCGCGCGGAATGGATGCATTGGTATTGGTCGTAGTCCAGCGGTCAGCGTAATCGGCAAGGAAATTACCGCCAAAACCATTAATGCTTTGTTTCCCGAGGGTATTGATTTTCTGCACGTCGCCCACACCGCGGAAATTCAGGTTGACGTCCCAGTTTTTATAATCGGCTCCGATATTAAAACCATAATAGAATCCTGGAATGGTTTTCCCAAGGAAAGTCTGATCGTAGGCATCAATTTTACCGTCGGGC
>CAZHKI010000080.1:2940-10862 GCA_964533365.1 uncultured Maribellus sp.
TATTCTTCAGGTCAGCAAAAATCACGTCGCCGGGCGACTTTTGGGCATCCCTGCCGGCATCAGTAATTTTTGATTTGTAATCGGCAACTTCCTGTGTAGTTTTGAACAAACCGCTGGTTTTGTAACCATAAATGTAATTCAGGGAATACCCTTCTTCGATGCGCAGGTTGCCGTTGGTACTGGGCTGACTGTTGTATAGTTTTTTCACTTCGTTTTTCACTGTGGTCAGGTTGGCCGAAATGCTGTAATCGATTTCGCCCAGTTTGTCGGCATACGAAGCCTGGAACTCGAATCCCTGGTTTGTGACCTGAGCCAGGTTAACAACCGGATTGCTTAATGCCCCGATAACTTTCGGGATGCTGATGGTTTGTAAAATACCATCGGTAAAACGGTTGTAATATTCGGCTGTGAACGTCATTTTATTATCGAACAGAATGGCGTCGAAGCCGAAGTTGCTGGTGGTTACGGTTTCCCAACTCATGTCTTCAATGGGAAAATCGCCAAGAGCAGAAGCCGGATAAATGGTACCGTTTCCAACACCCAGTGTTCCGCTGGTTCCGAAAGCAGCTTTTGGATTCATGTTCACCAGCGACAGAAAAGCATAATCGCGGGTTTCCTGGTTCCCCGACCGGCCCTGATTTTCAAATCATTCAGCCAGGTTGCCCCTTCCATGAATTTTTCGGAAGAAACACGCCAGGCCGCAGCAAACGACGGGAAGGTTCCCCATTTGTAACCCGGCCCGAACTTGGACGTTCCGTCGCGGCGTACTGTTGCATCGAAATAATACCGGCTGTTATAATGATAACTGAAACGGCCCATGTAGCCTTGCAAACCCGACTGATATCGCTCGTAAAGAAGACCTTTATTGGTATTGGCCCAACCTTCCTCAATGCGCCGCTGTTCCCAACTGGTAATGGGTGAACCTGTATCAATTGACATTTGTGTCACGTTCCATTTGACCCGTTGATCCATGGCATTCAGTACCAGATCGACATTATGGTTACCAAAACTGTTGGTGTAACCAATTAAGAATTCCTTGATAATATTAATGTTGTCGTTGAGCCGTCGGCCATATGCGTTGCCAGTTGTAAGTGGGTATGTTGTTCCGCGGGCCACTTCAAACAATCCGCGATCCATTTCCTGATATACTTCGCGACTATTGGTATAGTAGTCGAAACTGAAAGTCCCTTTTATCCTCAATCCATCCAGCGGCGACAATTCGGCATAAACCGTTCCCATGTTGCGGAGAAGGTCGCGGGCTGTTTTCTGATATTCCTGGAGTGCCAGGAAGTTGGACTGAGTAGCTGCACCGTAGCCATATGATTTAAAGCTGTTGTTAAACGTTTGTCCCGGAAGGGCATATCCTTTCGGACCATTTTCGTCGTAAACGGGTTGCCATGGAACCTGAAACTGGGTTGTTATGCTGGCACCCGGCTTTTCCTGGTATTTCGTATAAACGAACCGGTACGATTCGCCAATTTTCAACCATTTGGCCAACTGGTGATCGCTGTTGAAAAACAGGGAGTAACGGTCGAATTCGTTGTACTGGAAAGCGTTTTTCTGATTGGCATACCCGGCACCGGCTGCATAGGTCGATGTTTGGTTACCGCCCGAAACTGAAATGTTGTAATCCTGTACCGGAGCATTTTCCACCAGTGCGGCCTTTACCCATTCTTTCGTGTAGTCGGGGCTGTTGCCCAGATAGTTGGGCGAAGAAGATTCGAACAGTGAATAATACTGGTCGGTGACATAAGCCGGGTTGGCATTTTTGGCTTCCATACTCCAGTCGATGTATTGCTGAATGGATGCCATATTATAGCGTTTCCAGTGGTTTTGAATACCATAACTGGCCGACATATCGACCCGTGCTTTTCCTTCTTTACCGCGTTTGGTGGTAATCAGGATTACCCCGTTGGATGCCCTGACCCCGTAAATGGCAGTGGCCGAAGCATCTTTCAGTACCGAAATCGATTCAATGTCGTTCGGGTTGATCATGGAAAATACGTTTACATTTCCCCGCAAATCCTGATCACGGGAAGCTCCTGAGGAAGCGCCGCCTTCGGTAAGCGGAATTCCGTCAACCACATAAAGCGGATCGTTAAACCCAAGTGTACCAACGCCCCTGATCCGGATTTCGGGCCGGGCGGTAGGGTTACTGCCGGGGTTGCTGATGAACACACCAGCCATTTTTCCCTGCATGGCCAACTGGGGTGAAAGTGTATTTTGCAGGGCAATGTCATCGGAACTGATTTGCGACACAGCGCCGGTCAAATCTTTTTTCTGGCGGGTACCGTAACCGATGACCACCACTTCTTCAACCCCAATATTTTCCTCTTCCATTACCACATTAATACCCGAACGGTTATTCACCTGAATTTCCTGGGTTTTCATCCCGATAAACGAAAACACCAGCACGTCGTTGCCAAGGACCGAAATGGAATATATCCCGTTTATGTCGGTAATGGTACCGCTGGTAGTACCTTTGATGACTACCGAAACGCCCGGCAACGGCTCGCCATTTGCCGAGGTAACCGTCCCCGAAACATTGATTTGCTGGGCGACACTCCAGGTAAATCCCTCTTCCTTGTTGTACAAAGCAATTTGACGCCCCATGACCCGGTATTCGATATTGGAACCGCGAAGAATTTCATCCAGCACCTCAAATACCGTTTTGTTTTTTACATTCAACGAAACCTTGTTCTCTACATTCACATTTTCGTTGTAAAAAAACCGGAACTCACTTTGTTCTTCTACCTGAAAAAGAATTTCTTCGATTGCCTTGTCGGAAAGC
The DNA here is from genome assembly GCA_964533365.1 of uncultured Maribellus sp. Lineage (GTDB taxonomy): Bacteria > Bacteroidota > Bacteroidia > Bacteroidales > Prolixibacteraceae > Draconibacterium. Next base: position 5,732 of record CAZHKI010000080.1, read on the forward strand.
TGCAAGGTCAGTTTGGTTGATTGCGCATACGAATCGACCGCGTAAACCCCGGCAATGGATATGAGCAGCAGGAATACCGTAATTTTCATTTTTCTTAGGAATTGACAGTACAGATCATTTCTGCACCATGTTAGCTTTTTTTTCATAATTTTGTTTTTGAAGTTTGACTAATACTATTTTTAGAAATTGGTCTCTTTTTAAGGTGGAAATGGCAGTTTCCACCTTTTTCATTTTTTAAGCTGAATTGTACATTTTCTTTTTTCTTTTCATTTCGTTTAAATCTTGTTCTTAACATTATTTCCCCGAAGAAATAGAAAGGATCCGGGTGTTGCGATCGAATGAGTATTCGATGGCAGTAGTCACTTTTATCAGTTCGAGCACCTCGCTGAATGTTTCCATTTCGATGGTGCCGTTGAATTTCAGATCCTTTAGTTTGTTGTCTTTCAGTTCAACATCAACATTGTACCAGCGTTCGAGCCGGGTTATGATATTTTGTAATGGTTCATTTCTGAAAATCAGTTTTCCATCTTTCCACGATGTGAAAATTTCGGTTTCCACCCTGGCGGTTGTTAAATTGTTCGAATCAAAAACGACCTGGCTTCCCGGCTGAAGTGTCACTTTTTTTCCCTGGTTGCTGGTAAAAACCACCGAACCTTTTTCGAGTGTGGTAACAAAAGCCTCTTCATCGTAAGCTTTTACGTTGAATTCGGTGCCCAGCACTTCAACTTGGCCATAACTTGTTTTTACAATAAACGGGGATCTTTGTTTTTCAACAACAAAGTAGGCTTCACCATTCAGTTCAACCACACGTTCGTTACCAAACCGCCCGGGAAAATGGATGGTGGATCCCGAATTCAGCCAAACCGACGAACCGTCGGGCAGGTTAAATTGTGTTTTCCCGCCATAGGGCGTTGACATATTTTGAGTGGTCATTTGGGTTTGCTGAGATTGATTAAAGAAGAGTGAACCGATTACTATTCCGAGAATTAATATGGCTGCCGCGCTCAGCAACCGGCGGTACATACGAATGACCGGCTTGCTGTTTTGCTCTTTCAAGGCAATTTGATGATGGATGGAATCGAGCAGATGGTTATCGGGTTTCAGACTGGGGGCGTTCTTTAATATTTGCTCCCAGTTATCAGTTAACAGCTTATCCAGATGCGTATCATTTTTCTGATTTTGAATGAACCGTAAAACCTGTTCGTACTCTTCAGGCGTACAAATTCCTTTGCTGTATTTTTCAAATAATGATCGCATGGTTATGAATTTACAATGATTAATACGCAGGAATGAACAACAACCCTTGCTCAATCCAAAAAAAAATTAAAGAAAAAGAGCCATGTAGAGCAGGGTAATTACATCGAGTGTTTTCAGATTACTTCGTAAAAACCTGATGGCGTGCATAATATGATCCTCTACCGTTTTTATGGATATTCCCAGTTGCCCGGCAATTTCCTTGTTCGATAAACCCTGTTCGCGGCTGAGCTTAAAAATTAATCTGCGTTTATCGGGAAGTTGCTCAATAAACAGTTCAACCTTCTCTTTCATTTCTACATATTCGATGGTTGAATCGGCAAAATATCCCTCGGAAGTGGCCATGTCCCTTACCCTCGATTCAAATGCAATCAGTTTTGTTTTTTCCCGGAAATAGGTGATGACTGCATTTTTGGTTACCGTAAAAATCCAGGCATTGAATGTATCTACATTTTTAATGCTATGGCGATTTTCCCATAGTTTAATAAATACATCCTGAAGAATATCGTTGATGTCGTCTTCTACTTTCAGAAATTTTTTTGCAAAGGTGTACAAACGGGGATAATAGTAATTGTAAAACTCGTCGAGCGCTGATTTATCGTCGTCGGCAAGCCTTTTTACCATCACAGTTAACTTATCGTTATTGTATCCCATATCAAAAATTCATCACGGGATGAATAAAATAAAGTAAAGGTAAAAGAAATATTTTTTAAAGTTCAACCGATAAAACAGGAATCGGGTGTTATTGGTTTACTTTTCTGTTTTATTCCATTGCCAAAATATTATTTTTGTGCTTCATCCAAAAGGTAAAAAATGAACAGTACATTCACAAAAACCAACTACCAGCTTCAATCAGTCAAAACCGGTAAAATATTTGAAGATTCGGGCTGGACGCTGGATGCCCCGGGCGAAACCGAACCAACATTAATACGGGCCATTTACGAAAAGACGCAACTGGAAGTAAAAGACAATTCACTGGGTATTTACCAGTTTGCCGACTGGCTTCCGGTTGGCCGGATGCTAAAAGGCTCTTCGGCGCCGGTAACCTACAAAAGCGAAGGACTGGCCAAAGAACTGGGATTAAACAACCTTTGGATAACCTTCAGCGGGTGGTGGCCCGAAAAAGGTGCCCGGTTTAAAACCTGTTCGTTCAAGGAAACCGAAGCTTTTTCAGTTTGTGGCCGCATGACACCGGAAATGAAAAAGGTACTGGTCGTGGCCTCGGCCGGAAACACAGCACGTGCTTTTGCCAAAGTTTGTTCCGACAACCAAATCCCGCTTCTGCTGTGCGTTCCCGAAGACAACCTCGATGCGCTGTGGTTCGACGCCCCGTTGAACGATTGCGTGAAGTTGATATGCAGCAAAACCGGCAGCGACTATTTCGACGCCATTCATCTTTCAAATATTGTAGCCGGGATAGAAGGTTTCGTAGCCGAAGGAGGCGCCAAAAATGTGGCCCGCCGCGACGGAATGGGAACCACCATGCTTTCGGCAACCACCACCATTGGCCAGATTCCCGAATATTATTTTCAGGCCGTGGGAAGCGGAACCGGCGCCATCGCTGCCTGGGAAGCTAATTTGAGATTGCTTGAGGATGGCCGTTTCGGAAACCGCAAAATGAAACTGATGGTTTCACAAAACATCCCGTTTGTCCCGATACATGATGCATGGAAAACCGGTTCGCGCGCCATGCTCACGCTCGACGACGATCTGGCCCGCCGTCAGGTGGAAGAAATTGACGCCAAAGTTTTATCGAACCGGAAACCTCCCTACCCGATTTTCGGCGGGCTTTTCGATGCGCTGAACGACGCCGGCGGCGATATTTTACTGGCAAACAACCAACAGGCCCGCGACGCAGCAAAACAGTTTGCCGCAACCGAAGGAATCGACATTCACCCCGCTGCTGCTGTGGCAACGGCAACATTAATTGAAGCAGCAAAAAACGGCACGATAAACAAAGAATCAGTTATCATGCTGAATATTACCGGCGGAGGCGAAGAAAGGTTTAAAAATGAAAATCAGCTTTTTTATCTCAAACCCGCTTTGGTATTCAACATGAATCCTAATTCGGATGAAGTAACAAAAAAAGTAAAGCCACTTTTTTTTGTTCTGAAACTCCTGAACCAATGATTCCGTAATTTATCAGGACAACTGATAAAAACCAGAATCCATAATTTCAGATTAATACTTTTTGAATAACTTTAATTCGCAAAAATAAAAATCACATACCCTCCAGTAGGTGTTATTTCGGTTTTTATCGTCTTCAATTGTAGAAAAAATTAAATACCAAATAATTATATCCAGTCATGAAGAGATACATCATCCACATTACGCTCCTCCTTTTCACAGGCGCATTATTGTTTTCGTGTAGCCGTTATACCGATTACAGCCAAGTGCCTTTCGAAGAAGAAACCCTGCCGGTCTGGGAGAACCCGGCTGTTTGTCAAATCAATAAAGTGGTTCCCCATGCCCATTACATCCCGTTTATTTCGGTTGAACAGGCACGATCGGAAGATAAATGGCAGTCGCCGCTTTTGCAGTCGTTAAATGGGACATGGAAATTCCATCTCGCCCAGAATCCATCGGAAAGGCCTTACTGGTTTTTCAAAAACGACTTCGACACCCGTCAATGGGCCGACATCAAAGTGCCGGCAAACTGGGAAATGGAAGGATTCGATTACCCGATTTACACCAACGTAAAATATCCGCACGACCGGACCCCGCCGCTCATTCAAAAACATTATAACCCGGTGGGTTCGTATAAACGCACGTTTACTATTCCCTCCGACTGGAAAAACAAAGAAATTTACATCCACTTCGGGGCTGTCAGTTCCATGATGAACCTTTGGGTAAACGAGCAGTTTGTGGGCTACAGCGAAGACAGTAAAACTCCGGCCGAGTTTAACATCACCGGTTTTCTGAAAAAAGGCGAAAACACCCTGGCCGTTGAAATTTTCCGCTGGAGCGATGCTTCATACCTCGAGGATCAGGACTTCTGGCGGATGAGCGGCATCACCCGCGACGTTTACCTGATGGGAAGAAACCCACAGCACATCCGCGATTTCAGAATTGGCTCGTCGCTGGATTCCACTTATACCCATGGTTTGTTCAGCCTGAAGGTCGAACTTGAATCATCGGAAAACCCCGAAGAAATGACGGTTGAAGCCGTTCTTTCCGACAACGGCGCCGCTGTGGAAAGCTTTTCTGGAATCGTTTCCGGAAACCAGGTTCACTTCGAAAAGCAAATCCCCAATGTAAAAAAATGGTCGGCTGAAATGCCCAGCCTCTACGAACTCATCATCACCCTGAAAAATGCCAAAGGCGTTGTTGAGGTAATCAAACAGGATGTGGGGTTCCGCACCATTGAAATTAAAAATGCCAACCTGTTAATTAACGGACAGTATGTTTACCTGAAAGGGGCCAACCTTCACGAACACAACGACAAAACCGGCCATGTTCAGGATAAATTCACCATGCTCGAAGATATTAAAATCATGAAAGCACACAACCTGAATGCCGTGCGTACGTCGCACTACCCGCAACCCGAGTTGTGGTACGAACTGTGCAACAAATACGGTCTGTACATCATCGACGAAGCCAACATCGAATCGCACGGGATGGGTTACGGCGCCGAATCGCTGGCCAAAAACGAAGAGTGGAAAGAAGCCCATTTGTACCGCACCCGCAACATGTTCGAACGCGACAAAAACCAGCCATGTATCATCATCTGGTCGCTCGGAAACGAGGCAGGTAACGGCGTGAATTTCTACGCAACCTACGATTACCTGAAATCAGTCGATGCAACCCGCCCCGTTCAGTACGAACAGGCACACGGCGGCGAAAATACCGACATCAACTGCCCCATGTACATGACCAT
>CAZHKI010000081.1:0-10782 GCA_964533365.1 uncultured Maribellus sp.
CAGTTTCCCAGGTCAGGCTGTTGGGAATTACAGCTGGATTGTTGGTATATTTATTCAGGGCGCCATTCAAAACACGGCCCGATGTACTAATAGAGAGCAGTTCCATAAACTGGTAGGAAGAGACATTCCCGTTACCAAGCGAACCGTATGACCCACGGATTTTTACGTCAGAGAAAAGTTTCGGGTTGACATTCCAGAACGATTCTTCGGAGATACGCCATCCGGCCGAAACCGACGGGAAAAAAGCATATTGCTGATCTTCAGGAAACTTCGAGGAACCGTCGTAACGGCCGTTTACTTCCAGAAGGTAGCGATCTTTGTATCCGTAATTCAAACGGAAGAATGTACCGGCAATCCGCCATTTTTCGTAGCCGGCCGATGTGGTGATCGATTCGCCCAGGGCCAGGTTCAGGCTTTCGGCATCTTCCAGTAACAAACCGTTGCGCTGGACATAAATCGATTTATATTCCGAAGTTTCGTAGTTATAACCCACCATTCCCTTGAAATAATGATCGCCGGCAAATGTGTCTTCAAACTCGGCATACAGGTTGGTGGCGGTGTAAAATGTATTCCGGTCCGATTCTTTCAAGTCGTTGTATTTTGTACTAAGCCACGTTGTAACATCTTGTTTTGTACTGTACGGAACCGGAACACGTTTCTGTGTGTCGTTGTTGTCGTAATTACGGAAAGTAAAATCACCGTTTACCCGCAACCTCTTTTTCAGGAAAACGGCATTAAAACCGGTGGTGTTTTTCAGTTCTTTTTTGTGATAATCAATGCCGTTTTTCCCGTAAATGAAATCACCCACCGTATAAGCAGCCGACATGGTAAGAGAACCATCCGGATTGAAAATCGGCGAAGTTGGGTGGCCTTCGTCGGCGATATTCCGCCAGATGGAACCACCTTCTCCCACATTTATCGGGTTATGGTAGTTCATGTTTGCAAATTCCATGTTGTTGGTAATCCGGAGCCAGTCGAATGCCTGTAACGAACCTTTCGCACGGATATTCATCATTTTATAAGTATCCGAGTTATAAGCAAACAAACCATCGTAGTCGTACAAACGACCGGATACATAAAAATCGGTTTTGTCGGTTCCTCCGGAAATCATCACGTTGTGATCCTGGGCCAAAGTTACATCCCTGTACAACACATCGTAATAATCGGCATTTCCGAAATAGGTATAAGTTCCGTTATCGTTTACCACTACTTCGTCGGTTATCCCCTGCTCTTTCCGTTCTTTGAAAGTGGCAAGCCATGCATCGGAATAAAGTTGCGATTTATTGATCTTGCTGGGCAGTGAAGAATAGTTGTTCCAGGCATAATAAGCTTCCCTGAACCTTTCGGCATAGATATATCCGTCGGTTACATTATCGGGCCGGGCCGTTGGGCTCTGAAACGACAAACTTCCCGAATAGGTAACCGTTGTTCTATTTTTCTGGGGCTGTTTGGTGGTAATCAATACCACGCCAAAAGTTCCCCGGGCTCCGTAAATGGCAGCCGAGGCGGCATCTTTCAGAACAGAAACACTTTCAATATCGTTGGGATTTAGCAAAGCCGGGTTTCCTTCCACTCCGTCAATCAGCACCAGCGCGCTGCCGCCCTGCCCGATGGAAGTGGTACCACGAATGTTATAACTCGACGAACGGGTTGGTTTACCATCGTCCAGGGTGATATTCAGGTTGGGAACAACTCCCTGGAGTGCCTGAGTAACGTTCGAAACTGAACGGTTCTCGAAAACTTCGCTGGTTACCTGGTCAACGGCGCCGGTCAGATTCACCTTTTTCTGGGTACCATAACCTACCACCACCACTTCGTCAACCCCAATGGTTTCTTCAACCATTACCACATTGACCGAAGCCTGGTTTCCGACAACCACTTCCTGTGTTCTCATTCCAACAAACGAGAACATGAGGGTTGCCCCGGCCGGTATGTTATTTAATGTATATTCTCCGTCGGTATTGGTCACGGTTCCCTGCGTAGTCCCTTTAACAATAACAGAGACCCCGGGTAATGGCATATTACCAGAGTCGGTCACCTTTCCGGTCACGGAACGTTGCTGCTGAATGGCCGATTCAAACTTCCCCGGAACTTTTATCAGAATATTGCGTTCGACAATTTCGTAGGTTGCGTTCTGGCCTTTCAGCAACTCTTTCATGATATCGTCAATCTTTTTGTCCTTTACATCCACCGAGACCAGACGATTGTCGTCGAAATTGTCGCGGTTGTAAAAGAAATAGAACTCCGATTGCTGTTCAATGGAATCAAAAACATCGGCAATGCGGGTGTTTTCCATTCTCAGTGTCAGCCGGGTGTTCTGCGAATACACGCTGGCTGCGGAACTAAACACTGCTGATATTATCAACAAAATACTTAACCTCATGATTAATAACATTTTTCTTACATAGGGATTTAAAAAGCCCCCTCGTTCTAATTTTTTTTTCATAAATTCGAAAGTTTTTAATAAATACTGTTTTTACTTCATCAGATGTTGAAACAGGATACAAGAGGGAATGCTGGGAACATCTCCCTCTTTTTGTTTCTCTATCTCTAACTAAACATGGGTTTTATATCATAGGCACATAGATTTAGATTTTCAACAATACGTATTTTATATACGTTAGCTTTTATTTTTTTTTCTCCTTTTTACCAAGCCAAACTTCTTTGTTCTCAATATAGTATCCTATTCCAGACGTTCGTTTAACTTTTTCCAGGGCGTCAATCAGGTTGTTGTTGTAGCTAAACATCCCTCGAAACCTGAAATTTCCAAGTGTTTCATCCTCCAGATAGAATTTGATGTCGTAAATCCGCTCCAGTTCTTTAATCAAGTCATTCAGGGTAGCATCGCGGAATAAAATCTCGCCGTTTCGCCAGGCTGTATAGATCTCATATTCAACCTTGTCAATGACAATCTCTTTTCTCCCGGAATGAAAAACAGCCCGTTCACCAGGCGAAAGCTTCACTTTCTGACTGTTGGGAACATTCAATTCCATTTCAATGCTACCTTCGGCCAATACAGTTTCAAAAAATCCTCCTCCTGAATATGCTTTGATGTTGAATGAAGTTCCTGTAACATGAATATTGGCGGTTTGTGTTTTTACAATAAAGGGTTTCACTTGATTTTTTGCCACTTCGAAATAAGCTTCTCCGTTGAGTTCAACCTCGCGGATTTCACGATTGAACGATGATGCATCGTAGTTGATGGTTGAGCCGGTGTTAATCCATATTTCAGAGCCATCGGGAAGTACACACTTTGAAACATGCCCTTTGGGCGAGGTGATTTCGCATATCTGCGGGACAATTGCCGGAACGTTTTTACCGGTTGAAAAATAGAGGAAACTCAGAGAAAGCGCTAATGGGAAAGCTAAAACGGCGGCAATTTTAAGAAACAGCGACTGTCGTTTCATCCGGCGTACCTGCCCGGCCAAATGACGGCTGACAGCCAGGTTTACCCCGCTTTTATCGAGGGCAATTTGTTCATCAGACATCCATAGTTTTGATTTCTCCCAAAGGCTGACCGTCTTCCGGTATTGTTCCCGGTTTTCCTCAGAAGAAGAAATCCAAGACTCTAACTGAGTTCGCTCATCAGGAGTGGCATTTCCGGTAAGAGATTTTCCAATTAAAATATCGGTATCAGAGATATTGTTGTTCACTTCCGTTTTATTGATTTTTACTTAAGACGAAAAAAAACAGATTTACCCTGTAACACTTTTATTTTTTTTTTGAAAAAACCATAAAAAATAAATTCATCAACTGTGAATCAATCAGGCTGGATCTGATTTTCTTCAGGGCAATTCCCATTTGCATCTCCACTGTTTTTACCGAGATATTCAGTTTCCGGGCTATCTCAGAATATTTAAGACCATCCTGACGACAGAGTATAAAAATTTCGCGGCACTTTTCAGGTAATTGATTTATAGTTGAGTTGACATGACTGTACATTTCCGATTCCTCCATCAAATCGTGAAAGGGCGCAGTAAACATTTCTTCGGTACTTTCACTGATTTGAATGTTGCTTTTTTGTTGCCTGAGATAATCGATGGATCGGTTGCGGACACACTGAAACAGATAAGATTTTACAGAATGTTCAACATTCAGTTTTTCCCGTTTTATCCATAAATCCACGAACACCTGTTGTACCACCGAACGCGAAATATCCAAATCGTTCAGAAACTTTACAGCGAAAAAACACATTGGGACATAATAATGATCAAACAAACGGCTGAAAGCAGTTTCATCGCCGGTTTTGATTTGCTGAAAAATGGTTATTTCGGATATTTCTTTCATTCAGGTTTTGTATACAATGGTGCAAAGAAATACTTTTCATATTAATTAAAACCAAATCAAATCACATCTTTTCGTTAACACAAGCCGAAAAAAAAGAGCATAAAACAAATAAATCATTTTCAGCAAAAACAAGTTTTCAGTTTCTTCTGCAATTTACTAAAAAAAAGCCGGCAATAAATATTCAACCTCTACCTGTTCAAAGACTATTTTGTAATCCTTCCGAATTTTGATTTACACTTTCTACTAAAATTGTAAAGCTTTGGCTAATTTAGCATCGGATTCGTTTTTCGAAACAACGAACCGGATAAACATAACAAAACCATTGATATGCTGAAATATAAAATTACGCTGTTCCTCACACTGGCCGGGATGATTTTTTTTCTTTCATCTGTAGCCCAGGAAACCAGGGTATTAAAATCGCCCGACGGAAATCTGGTTCTTCAGTTTGAAACCGGGAATGACAATCAACTGCAATACAGTTTCCAGGCATTTGGGGAAATGATAATTAATAAATCGTCGCTGGGATTGAAAAGCAAAGACATGTTAATCCCGGAAAAAGACTGGAAATACCAATTTACAACTCCACTTCCGGTAAAATCAACATGGAAACCGGTTTGGGGCAAACGCACCGAAGTAACCGACCACTACAACCCAATGGTTATTGGAATCACCGGACAAGTACAAAACTTTCCAGAACGGCTGGTTATTGAAGCGAGGGCATACAACGATGGAGTGGCTTTTCGCTATGTTGTCCCCGGCAGTTCAGGTAAAAGTATTCAGGTGGACAAAGAGCTGACCGAATTTAATTTTGCCGGTGATTATACTGCATGGTTCTACCATGGCGAATATCCTAACATTGGCCCGGAAAAACTTACGGTTAGCAGTGAAAAACGGATGCCGGTGATGACCATTAAAGCCGATAAAAACCTTTACCTTGCCATTCACGAAGCCAATCTTGTTTCAGGCGATCCGCTTTTGCTACAATCGGAAAAGGGAAGTACAACTTTTTCGGTTGCTTCTGTTCCCGGAGAAATTAAAGCCGGTTTTCAATCGGCATGGCGGGTAATTCTTTGCGGCCCGACGCCCGGAACGCTGGTTGATTCGCATTTAATTGAACTGCTGAACCCCGAACCGGAGGGCGATTTCTCATGGGTAAAACCAGGTGTTGCGGTTTGGGACTGGCGGATTGATGGAGCCGAAACCGATGGATTTACCTACTCTATGAGCTATCCTTCATGGGTGCGTATGGTCGATTTTGCAGCCGAAAACAACATTCGTTACCTCGTACTCGACGCCAACTGGTATGGTCCCGAGCACGAAGCGGAATCGGATCCGGTGCAAGGTGAAAAAGCCAGCGATGTAAAAAAACTGATTCAGTACGGAAAAGAAAAAGGTGTTGGAATCTGGCTTTACCTGAACGATGTGGGCGGACGCAGATTTCCGATTGAAGAAACCCTGAAACAATATGGTGACTGGGGCGCTGCCGGCATCAAATACGGTTTTATGAGAGGCACTCCGGCTGAAAAAAACATCTGGACCCGAAAAATTACAGCACTATGCGCCCAGAACCACCTGCTTTGCAATTTTCATGACGGCCCGGTACATCCTTACGGCCAGATGCGCACTTTCCCCAATGCCGTTACCCGCGAATTTTGTCATGCCCAACTGGATGCTCACCGGGTATTTGTCCCGTCAACTTTTGTCACCTCTGTTTTTGTGAATATGCTCGCAGGCCCCATCGACATGAACAACGGAATGTTCGATTTGCGCCAGGGAAATACAACCCGCACCGACGAAAACCAGCCGGTTCCTTCAACCCTGGTTTCAGAAGCGGCCCGGACACTGATTGTCTTTTCAGGAGCCACCATCATTCCCGACATCCCCGAATTTTACCGGAAATATCCCGAATTGCTCCGGTTTATTGCATCGCAAAAAATGCCATGGAAAGAAAGTAAAACCCTCGCGGGTGAAATCGGCGAATACATTGTGATGGCACGCCAGGCTGCCGACGGGGTGTGGCTGGTTGGGGCCGCCACCAACGAGTCGCCGCGCCAGCTTGAAATCCCGCTGGATTTTCTTAATTCTGGAAATTATGAAGTTACCATCATTCAGGATGGAGAAAATGCCCATTATCTTACTAACCGCGAAACGTTAAAAAGCAAAACCGAAATGCTAAAACCTTCCGATTTAGTGAATGTACACCTGGCAGCCGGCGGCGGCGCATGTCTGATAATCAGGGCAAAAAAATAACTGCCTCCCGGTTATACAGGAATGCTTTTTTTATGAAAGCGGCCGGATTTCAATTATTTCAGCCGGGCAAATGACGGCACACGCGCCGCATCCCACGCATTTATCATTGTCGATTACCGGAAGCGACTGAACCGATTCAGAAACGGGACGAATGGTTATGGCATCATACGGGCAAGCCGTTTTGCACCGGTCGCATTCAGTATTTTTCAACAACAGGCAATTTTCGGGGTGAAGAACGGCAAGCCCCATAAAAAGTTGTTTTTTCGCCTCGGGGCTGAACAGCGTAATCGATCCACTGGGGCATACCTGGCTGCACTTATTGCAGTCTTCGAGACAGTAACCTTCGCTGAAACGAACTTCCGGAACCAGCCACGATGAATAATCGGCCCGTTCAGCACGGTGTTCCAGAATATGGGTGGGGCACGATTTGATACAGTTTCCGCAACGCACACACAACAGGTTAAATAACTTTTCGGGAACAGCGCCCGGCGGACGGATGTAACTTTTTTCAGCAGCTTTTACAAACCCGGGCAAGGTTAATCCTGCGGCAATTCCCAGTCCTGAAAAAAGAAAAGCACGCCGGCCGGTTTCAACAACTCCGGTTTTCAACTCTCCCCTTTCCCTTTTTCGGCTGAACAATTTCCGGATTTGATACACCTCATCCTGTAAACCACCCAGCGGACAAAGTCTGGAACACCAAATCCCCGGGAAAAACAGGTGAACCGCCAACAATAACGGCAGTCCCAGCAATGACAGCAAAACCGGGATTGTAGCATTTTCGGAAAATGCAGAAAAAAAGCCGTGAAAAACGGACATCGGATCGAGCAGCGCCAGCGCCGGGAAACCAAACCATGCAGCGCCCGCCGACAAGTAAACCACCCAGCGCCCGATTGCCGGGATTTTCTTCAATGAAACATTCTGGGGACTTTTCGATGAAATGAAATCGCAGGCAAAACCCACCGGACAAAGATGTCGGCAAAACCACCGCTTCCGGAAAACCGTTGCCAGCAAAATCAGAAAACCGAAAAAATTGAACCAAACCAGCGATTTTAGGGTCAGCCCCGAATTCAGTAAAATAAAGGGGCTGAGCCAGGTATAAAACCCGCTCAGCACGCCCCACCCTAAAGGTAATGCCAACAGGGTGGCAGCCAAAAAAGAAATTCTTCTCAGGCCAATTTTACCGGTTATTTTTTTTATCCCAGCCATGCCCCTTGTTCGAGCAGGAGTTTTTTCAGTTTCGCTGAATCGAGGTCGCGTACACGCTGTCCCTCTTTCACGGCCAGCCCGGCAGCAGCGCCAGCGCCATGTCCTGTAATCAGGCAGGTTCCAATGATGCGGGTGTCTTCCACCAGTTCGCGTTCGAAACAAAAACAGCGGCCTGCCACCAGCAGGTTATCCGTCTTTTTCGGAACAAGCGACCGCAACGGAATCTGCCAGTACGGGCGTTCGGTTTTGGGAACTTTTTTCCCTTTATACAACATGGTAGTCCACGCCCCGCTCACACCAATAACATCATCAAACGATTTATATGTCATTGTATCTTCCAGCGTCAGTTTGTATTCGGCATCCACAATGCGCGACATACGCACACCCAACTGCGGCGCAGTATCGAGCAGGAAAACCTCTTCGTAACCGGGAGTCTGACGGATTTTCTGCACATTTTCCCAGATTTCGCGGCGGTAATCCATCTGCAACTTCGAAAGTGTGAGCATGTCCACGCCGTCCTGATCGTCCTGACCGTGCATATTCACCCAATTCACACTGGGGATGGGCGTTGGGTCGCCCACGTCGGTTTTTACATAACCGGGTTTATTTTTGTCAATCCGATCCACATTCCCTAAGCGGTGTACCAGCCCGATGTGGTATTTCATCACGTCGTAATTTTCGCCGGCCCAGTGAAAAATATCGCCGTCGCCGGTGCAGTCAACAACCACTTTGGCGAGAATGGCCATCCGTCCCGATTTACTTTCGATGAAAACGCCTTTTATTTCATTTCCGTCCATGATTACCTGCGAACACCAGGAATGGTACAACATGTTTACGCCGGCCTCCCGTATCATTTCATCGAGCACATACTTACCGGCTTCGGGGTCAATCACCGGATTAATTTCGCTGATAGACATATCCAGATCCTTCAACCGTTGCGACATTTCGCCGCCCACGCCAAAAATAACCTGCCGTGTATTTTTTTGCTTGTCGATGGCGTGAGTGGAAAGCAGCGGCAGCACGAGCCCGCCGGTCCACAATCCGCCGAGATGGTTGTAGCGTTCCACGAGATACGTTTCGGCGCCGGTGCGGCTGGCGGCAATGGCGGCAGCAACACCGGCAGGACCTCCGCCAATAACCAGCACATCGGTTTCGGCCAGAACCGGAATCTGACGCGCCGGTTCTGTAATAAAATTTCCGGCTCCCTGCGCAACGGTGGAATTGTTTGTACTTTCAGCGGTTTCCTGCGGCGTTATTTTCCGTCCGCAACTGACGCCCAGGCCGACAGCCCCGCCGGCAAGAATCATCCGGGTAATAAAATTTCTTCTTTCCATTCTTTATGTATATAAATTTAACATTTTCAACAAATCCACTTCAGGCTTGTTTCCTGCAAATAACAGCGCCGTAGAAAGCAATAACCATAAAAGCAAATGCCGGCACCCAATAGGCCAGCTTGATACTTCCGGCCTGATCGGAAACAATGCCCTGTATTTGTGTGAGTACCGCCGCTCCGGCAATGGCCATTACCATTCCGGCCCCGCCAATTTTAGTGTCGTCGCCCAAACCGCGGATGCCCAGCCCGTAGATGGTGGGAAACATGAGCGACATACAACCCGAAATCCCCATCAGCGCATAAATTCCGGCAGCGCCGTTGTTGTAAATGGCGATGACAGAAAACATCACAGCAAGCAAAGCCAGGGCAGTCAGCAAAGTCCGGGGTTTTACAAACCGCATCAACCCGGTACAAACAAAACGGCCAATTACAAACAACACCAGCGACATGATGTAATACGTTGCGCCAGCCTGTTCGGGTGTCCGTGGTAATAGTGCATTCAAGCCAATCGTTTCAATGAAACGATAAAATCCGGCAGCTACCGGTTCAACGCCGCGTAATGCAACAATAATATCACTGGTTGATGGATTATCGCCCAATCCGGCAATTACTGTATCGAAATCCAGTTGCTGCATCACATAGCGGATGATAAACGACCAGACGGCAATTTGTGCACCCACGTAAAAGAACTGGGCAACCACGCCCCACACGTAATTCCGGTTTTTCATCAGCCGCCGGAAAGTCCCGGCAAAATCTAACCGTTTATCGTCTTCTTTGAGGTTGGGCATCCGGGTGAAAAATATCATCAGAAAAATAACAACCATAACCAGCCCAACCGCCATGTAGGTTGTGGTAACGGCATTGAGCTCCGTTCCCTGAATTCTGGTCAACTCTTCGGGAGCCAGCAGAGCCCGGTCGGCAGCGCTCATGGTGTTCAACTGCGAGAGTACAAAAACCTGGCTGATGACCACGCCGGTAATCGCGCCAAAAGGATTAAACGACTGGGCAAAATTAAGCCGCTGTGTGGCAGTCGATTCCGGCCCAATGGCACAGACGTATGAATTGGTGGAAGTCTCAAGCACCGAAAGCCCGGCAAACAAAACAACAATGGCGAACAAAAACATCATAAAGCCAATGCTGATGTTACCTTCCGACAACAACATGGCCGGATAAAACAGGAAAGCTCCTGCCGCGTACAATCCCAGACCAAGCAAAACTCCTGACTTGTAGGTAAACCGTTTTATGAACAGGGCACCGGGAAGGGCAAAACAGCCGTAACCCAGCAAATAGCAAGCAACCTGGATCCACGCCGTTTTGGTGTCGGAAAGACTCATTATCCGTTTGAAGGCCGCCAGCATGGTATCGGTCAGGTTGTTGGGAACCGCCCACGCAAAAAATAACGATGTAAGGAGGATAAAAGGCCAAACAATACCCCTGGGAATGATTCGATCTTTCATGATACCACTTTTTGTAGGAAGCCTGAAATCAGAAATGAACAATCCCGATTCAAGCCTCGGACTTTAAAACACTGATTTTATTTCATTTAATGTAATCCCGAACAAATTGACAGTGATTTCATTCAGCCGGGCCTCTTCGCCGGAGATATGAAAAATCCGCTGGGTGTGTATGATTT
Source organism: uncultured Maribellus sp. (assembly GCA_964533365.1). GTDB lineage: Bacteria > Bacteroidota > Bacteroidia > Bacteroidales > Prolixibacteraceae > Draconibacterium. The sequence goes on from CAZHKI010000081.1 coordinate 10,710, forward strand.
CCTGGCCAGGCGACAGCAATGCCGCCGGCGACGAACTTTCAATTTCGTAAAACGGCCCCATCACTTTTCCGTC